>DASSNA010000018.1:0-8115 GCA_035688445.1 Solirubrobacterales bacterium
CTCGGTCTTCCTCCACCACTGCGTCGAGGCGGGACTCGACCTGGCGATGGTCAACCCCAACCACATCACCCCCTATGGCGAGATCCCCGAGGAGGAGCGGGAGCTGACCGACGACCTCGTCTTCAACCGCCGCGACGACGCGCTCGAGCGCTTCATCTCCCACTTCGAGTCGAAGGGCGAGGAGGCCGAGGCCGAAGCTGCCAATCCGACCGAGGGGATGGAGCCCGAGGAGGCCCTGCACTGGCACATCCTGCGCCGCAAGAAGGAGGGCGTCGAGGAGTGGATCGACCGCTCGGTAGAGAAGATCGGCGCCGTCCCCACCCTCAACGAGGTGCTGCTGCCGGCGATGAAGGAGGTCGGCGACAAATTCGGCGCCGGCGAACTGATCTTGCCCTTCGTCCTGCAGTCGGCGGAAGTGATGAAGCGCGCAGTCGCCCAGCTCGAGAACTACCTCGACCGGATCGAGGGCCACACCAAGGGCAAAGTCGTGATCGCGACCGTCTTCGGCGACGTCCACGACATCGGCAAGTCGCTCGTCAACACGATCCTCACCAACAACGGCTACACCGTGATCGACCTCGGCAAGCAGGTCCCGGTCGACACGATCATCGAGGCGGCGGTCGAAAACGAAGCCGACGCGATCGGCCTCTCGGCGCTGCTCGTCTCGACTTCGAAGCAGATGCCGACCTGCATCGCCGAGCTGCACCAGCGGGGGCTCGAGTTCCCGGTGCTGATCGGCGGCGCCGCGATCAACCGCGACTTCGGCCGCCGCACCCTCTACCCGAAGGGGAAAGAGTCGGACGAGATCTACGAGCCCGGCGTCTTCTACTGCAAGGACGCCTTCCAAGGCCTCGACACGATGGACGCCCTCGTCGACGGCGAGGCGCGGTCGGCGCTGGTCGAGCGGATCCACGCTGAGGCAAAGCAGCTGCGCGAGAAACCCGTGGTGGTGGACGACGCACCGCCCACCAGCGACGACAGCGTGCGCTCCAAGATCCGCACCGACATCCCGATCCCCACGCCCCCGCATTGGGGCGCGCGGGAGGTCCCCGTCGATCTCGGCGAGGTCTTCCCCTACCTCGACCGCCACGTCCTCTTCAAGCTGCACTGGGGCGGGCGCGGAGTCAAGGGCGAGGCCTGGCGCCAGTTGGTCGAGGGCACTGACGAGGAGGAGGGCTTCGCCCACCGGCTGGAGCGGATGTGGCGCGAGCAGGACTACCTGCACCCGCGTACCCGACTTGGCTTCTTCCCCGCCAACGCCGAGGGCAACGAGCTGATCGTCTTCGACCCCGAGGACACCGAGCGGGAGCTAGAGCGCTTGGTCTTCCCACGCCAGCCCCGCCACGACCGGATCTGCCTCGCCGACTTCTTCCGCCCGCTCGACTCGGGCGAACGCGACGTGGTCGCCCTGCAGGGCGTTACCGTCGGCCCCGAGGTGACCGAGCTGATCGAGCGGCTCGAGCGCGAAGGCGAGTTCGCCGAGCAGCTCTACGTCCACGGCCTCGGCGTGCAGTCGGCCGAGGGCCTGGCCGAGTGGCTGCACTCCAAAGTGCGCCGCGGACTCGGCATCGAGCTCGACCAGGGGCGCCGCTACTCATGGGGATACCCCGCCTGCCCCGATCAGTCCGAGCACGAGAAAGTCTGGCGCCTGCTCGGCCTGGAAGAGATCGGGATGACCCTCTCCGGTGGCTACGCGGTGATGCCCGAGCAGTCGACGGTGGCGATCGTCGCCCACCACCCCCAAGCCGTCTATTTCGGGATGAAGTCCGGCTTCATCCCGGAGCAGAAGGCACCGGACGAGCTGATCGCCGGCACCCCGCGTGGCGGCACGGTGCCGCCGGAGTCCGAGGTTGAAGACGAAGGCGGGGATGCCGAAGCAGTCCCCGCCCCCGAGCTCAGCCGCTGAACCGGCCCGGCACCTCCGCCGGGTGCAGCGCAGGACGCTGCCAGTTGCGACCCTCATAGGCCTCCTCGAAACCAGCCTGCCGCAGATTGCGGCAGACCGCCGACCAGGACGTCAGATCGCATTCGCCCACCTCGACGAACACGGTGTGGCATCCCGCCCGGTGGGCGTCGAGTAAGCGCCGGTGCAGCAGGGCCATGTTGCAGCCACGGCCGCGGGCGAGCGGAAGCGTCGTGCCCGGCCCCAGTTGCGCCACCCCGTCGACGATCAGCATCGCCCCAGTCGCCACCGGAACTTCATCGGGTCCCAGCGCCGCCGTGTAGCAATGCCAACCGCTCCTCTGCGGCAGGGAGAAGAACAACGTCCCTGCCACGAGAGGAATGTCGAGGGCTTCAGCAGCAACCGTGCTCAACCCCTCGCCTTCGGCTTCGTCGGTCCCCAGCCGGTAAACGACAATGCTGGGATCAACGTGGAAGTCCGGCGGCGAGCCGTCGCGAATGAACTTGATCCATCCGCCCCCTTGCTCGTACCCGCGGTCTCCCAGCCAGGACTCAGCCTCCGCCACTCCGGGCCGCCCGGCGGAAACCGGGATCCGGTAGTCGACTTCGCGAGCCCGCATCCATTCGATCGCCGTGGCGAGATGGCCGTCAGCGACCGCTCCGGGCTCAGCTGCTCCCTGGATCTGCTGCAACAGGTGAACCTCAGGCAGATCGCCGAAAGCGGTCGCCTGGACTGGTCCAAACCTCTCTACTTCAACCCCCGATTCGGAGATCGCTTCCGGAACTACTGATTCCCACATGTCGCGCCGGAAGCGCTGCGCGACTCTTTCCAATACTGCCGAGTCGTATCTCACGGCTCCCCTTCCCAAAGTTCGCGTGAGTTTGGCCGAATTGCTCGACTCTATGCATTTTACTGTGGACCCGTCAAGGAACCTTGTCGATCCGGCTATGAAGTTTTTTATGGGAGAAGGGGGGCCGGCTGCCGGGCGGATGGAGCCGGCGCCGGCCGCGCGCCTTCGTTCGGCCAGAGGCGCCGGCCTGGGAATGGTGGCGGCACTCCTCCGAGAACCACTCTAGATCAATACATCAGAGTTTTTTAGTGCTTAAAGGGATCTTTATCCTAGAGCGCACTCTCGCGATTGGCTCGCGTCGGCCGTGCCCGCGGCTCGGGGTCGAGCCGGACGGGGGCGGTCGAGAGAGCCTGCACCCGCAAGTCGCTCCAGGTCAGTCCCTCGCGCACCAGGGCCGGCAGGCCGAGGGCGACGGCGGTCGCGATCTCCCCCGCCTGCAGGATCACGCCGTAGGCGAGGGCATCCGCGGTGCTGACGCCGAAGCCAGTGTGGAGGACGCTGATTACCGCTAGCTGGAAGACACCGATATTGGAAGGCGTCGCCGGCACTACAGCGGTGACGTTTACGGCGAAGAGGACGGCGGCGGCGGCGCCGATTCCCGCCCGCCCGTCCAGGTCGAGGGCGTAGAGCAAGGCCCAGCAGGCACTCAACTGGATCGCCCAGGCGCTGAGCTGGGCGACGGCCGCGGCGGTGCCATGCCGGGGGTCGCGGAAGATCGAGAGGCCGGCTCTCACCTGCACCAGCGCCCGGTGCACCGTCGCGCCCAGCCGGGCCAGCCGGCCATTGCCGTTGCGCCGCATCAGCAGCGGCGCCACCAAGACGATCAGAAGCACCAGCAGCGGCACCAGGCTGAAGACGAAGAGCTGCTTGGTCCCCGAGTGGAAGAGCGGGGTCGTGGAGACGATGATTACGCCGAGCAGGACCAGCGCGACCAGATTGAGCACCGTCTGCGAGACGAGGGTGCCCAGCAGGACCGGGAAGGTTTCCCGCATCCGGCCGGTGCGCCGGGCGAGCGCCAGGGCGCGGGCCGGCTCACCGAGGCGAGCCGGCAGCGTCGCCGACATGAGGACGCCGATCATCGTCGCCGAGGTCACGTCCCGTCGCCGGATCGGGCGGTTGGGCAAGGCTGCGCGGGCGATCCAGTACCAGGAGGCGGCGCGGAAGAAGAGTGAGGTCGCCATCAATGCGCAGGCGATCAGGACCAAGGTCAGGTTGGAGCGGACGATGCTTTCGACGACGTTGTCGATGCCGATCTTCTGGGCGGCCAGCAGGGTCAACCCGACCCCCATCAGCCCGGCGACGGCGAGACCAACGCGACGGGCTACCACCCGGCCCTTCTTGCCGGCCTGAGCCAGCGGCGGATCGAGCGAGGGCAACCGCTCGGCGGGGCGCTTCGGCTTGCCGTCAGCCGGTCTCAACCCCGCCCAGTGGGCAACCCTTTCCCCCGCCGTCACCGGCTTCGGAGCCTCGATTGCGCGCTCGTAGACGGCCGTCACCTGGTCGGCGACCCGGGGCCAGGCGTAACGCTGGGCGCTGCGCCTGGCGGCTTCACCCATCTCGCGCAGCCGCTCAGGCTCGTGGTGGATCCGCTGCAACTCCTCGGCCAAGCGCTGCGGGTCTCCGGGGGGCACCAAGAGACCGTCGACGCCGTCGCTGACGACGTCGTTGTAGCCGGCGATGGCTGAGGCAATCACCGGCGTCCCCGCCGCGAAGGCCTCGGTCAGGACCATGCCGAAGCTCTCGCCGGAGAGCGAGGGGGCGCAAAGCACGTCCGCCCCGTGCAGCTCCGCCCAGAGGTCGTCCCCGGAGACGCGGCCGCGGATGTCCATGAACCGCAGCAGGTCCGGATCGGCGACGTAGCGGAGCACGTCCTCGCGCTCGGCGCCGATTACGGTCAGGTGGCAGGGCACGTGCTCGACCAGAGCATTGAAGGCGGTGAGCAGGATCGGCAACCCCTTGCGCTCCTCCGGCCTGCCGACGAAGAGGATCCGCAGGTTGTCGCTATGAGGAACGGGTGCAGTCGGCGCGGCGTCAACGTCGACGCCGTTGGGGATGATCGTGTACTCGCCCCCGAACCAGCGACGGCCCGTCCAGGCGGCCGCCTCGGAGACAGCGATCCGAGCCGAGAGACGATTGAAGAGTCGGCGAGCACCGATGGCGTTGGCGATGTAGTGCGGGAGCGGCTTGGTCGCGTAGGCGTGGAAGGTGCCGACGACCGGATCGCGGGCACCGAGGGTGGTGTTCCACCCCACCAGCGGCACCAGGGGCTCGTGTACGTGGATGACGTCGAACTCGCCGCTCCGCACCAGACGACGAGGAGCGACTACACCCCCGGCCGGGAACGGAGCGAGGTTGGAGACGGAGCCGTTGGCGCCGAAGCCCATCGTGCGACCAAGCGGCATGAGGTAGTCGGGTAGCTCGCGCCTTTCCGCCTGGGCGCGGTGCAGGGCACGGCTGATCCTCCCCGGCGGGTCTACGGGAGCGAGTACGCGAACGTCATGGCCACGCCCTAGGAACTCCTCGGCGAGAGCCTCGACGTGCCGGTTCACCCCCCCCTGGTAGGACCAGGAATATGGCGAGACGAGACCTATGCGCACGGGTGATTAAGGGTAGTCGATGCCCCGGCCCCGCACAGAGGCATCATTCCCGCAACCCGCGGGATCAGAGCTGAGTCGCAATCAGGCCGAGCGTCGCGACTATAAGGGTCCCGATGAGACCGCCGCCGAGCTGGATGATCGTCCGCTGCAAGCCGCCGATTTCAGCCCGCATGTCCCGCATTTCGTCCCTTATTTCCCCGACCCGCCCGTTCAAGTCGTCGAGACGGGAATCAGTCCAGGTTGATCTCATGGCCTCCATAGCTCCAGCGTAGAGAGAAAGGTCTCACGTGTGGGTCACAGAAGTGTAACTTTTCGTCTGCGAGCTTGCAGCACCCGTAGTTTGCGGGCTTTCCGCCCAGGCGAACCCAGTGAAGACGAGCAGGTAGGCGGTGCCGATCTCGAGCAGAAGAGCGCCGGAGTCGTTGGCGAGGGTGCCGACGACGGTGGCGGCGAGCGCGCCCACCAGGCCCGCCCGCATCGCTGGAACACCGTCCAGCCAGCTGCGCAGGGTGTCACGCCGAACCCAGGCCAGGACCGCTAGCGCCACCACCAGAGGCAAGAAGGCCAGCAGTACCGGCCGGCTGAAGCTGTGGGCGGAGAGTTGGAGGCGGCGCTGGGCGACGTCGGCGAGGTCACTGAGGCCGCCCGCGTCGAGGACCGAGCGGGTGAGGTGGGCGTTGGCGCCGCTGAGGAGGTCGATCAGCGCCAGCAGGGCGAGCACGGCGAATGGCGCCGCGACAACCGCCAGCAGAGCGATCCGCCGACCACGCCTGGCGACGACGACCGCCGCCACAACCGCCCCGACCGGAAAGACGATCGCGGCGCCGACGTCGGCACCGAAGCGGCCGGCGGCGAAGACGAAGGCGGCGAGGAGGCCGGCGAGGACGAAGACGATCGCCAGTTTGCGCTGCGGCCAAGCTCTCGCAAATCCCGTCAGCGCCGCACCCGTCCCAGCAACAACCAGGACCGCCAGCAGCGCCTCGAGCTCATTGCCGATCCCGTAGAAGCGCACCCCCAGCCCCGGGTTCGGCCCCAGCAGTGAAAGCGAGGTCAGCGGCGAACCGGCGATCACGTCAATCGCGTAGGCGAGAACGGTGGCGGCCGAGGCGACGGCAAGAGCGCGAAAGTCGCGCAGCAGCGCCAGCGTCGCAGCCGCCAGCGCCGGCGCCCCGAGCGCGACCAACAGCGCTTCCGCCCCCTCGCTCGGTTCAAGTGCCGCACCCAGCAGTAGCAGCAACGGCAGGTAGACGATGCTCAGCCCCAGCAGGCGAACGGCGACCGGCGCCGCGCGCCTCCAGGCCAGAGCCACGATGGCCGTCAGCAGCAGCCAGACAAAGATCGGCAGCCCAATCACCGAGCCCCGCCGCGAAGAGATCACGTCCATCCGGCTGACCAGCGATTCGATCGCGGCCACGTCGACAGGCCCCTCAGAGCGGATCGGCTGCCCGGACATCTGCGACGGCACGTCAAGCCCTAACCGCTCCAGGATCGTCGGCGCCACGTCGGTGGAGAGGACGTAGCCGTCGGTCCGGGTGCTGTCGGAGGTGAGGTTGCCGTCGAAGCCACGCCCGGCGATCCCAATCGGCAGCGGCTCATCGGAGTTCCCGGTCGGCCTCGCGATGACGATCAGGAGGCCATCGCTCCCGTTTGGCGGCAACTGCTTCAGGGAGACATGCCGAACTTCCGAGAACCGAGATCGGAGACCCGCTTCGGCCAGCGTCGACTGCAGAAGGTCGGGCACGATCTCTGCCGGCGCGGATTCGGCTCGTTCCACCACTTCGCCCCACCAGCGCGCCGGGTCCCCATTCCGCTCAGGCAGGGGCTCGTCGTAGAGCGAGTCGAAGACCCGATTCCCCTGAGAAACATCGAGATAAGTCTGCTCCGGCGGCACAGTCCCCAATCCCGCACTCATCACCCCCGGCGCGAACCCGGCTTCAGCCATTTCCCCCACAGAAGTGCCACTCGGCACCCACGCAAGCACGACCCGCTGCCCCTTTGCAGCGGCCGCGGTAGGCGCAGCCAAGAACAGGGCGAGCGCTATCGTCACCCCGATGGCCGACCGCACTTTCGCCAAGTTCAGCTTCTTCAAGATCGATCCCGCCTGGCGCCGTCGCGACGCCGAGCTTCGCGCGGCCGACAAGCAGGAGTTCCTCGCTGCCTGCGAGGACTTCGCGGTTGACCGTTCGCTGCGCGCTTACTCAACCATAGGAACGCGGGGCGACGTCGATCTGGTGCTGCTGACGCAGAGCCCGAACCTGAATGACATCCACACCTTCCACGTCGTCCTCGGCCAAAGCGGGCTGGCGAAATGGGCCACCACCCCCCACTCGTTCCTCTCGATGACCAAACGCTCGCCCTACTCCGAGGAGCAGGCGCGACCCGAGATCTGCACCAGCGAGCGCAAGTACCTCTTCCTCTACCCAATGGTCAAGCAGCGCCGCTGGTACGGGCTGCCGCCGGAGGAGCGCGGCCGGATCATGAAAAGCCACATCGAAGTCGGCCGCCGCTACCCCGAGATCACGATCAACACGACCTATTCCTACGGGATCGACGACCAGGAGTTCGTCGTCTGCTTCGAGGGCGACGACCCGGGCGAATTCCTCGACCTCGTCAACGAGCTGCGGCCGACCGAGTCGAGCGAGTACACCGAGCGCGAGACGCCGATCTTCACCTGCGTCGCGATGTCCGTGGCCAAGGCCCTGGACGCCCTCGACGGCACCCCGAGCGCCGTTGCCGCCATCGCCCCGGCCGTCGGCTGAGGAACC
>DASSNA010000020.1:0-3025 GCA_035688445.1 Solirubrobacterales bacterium
CTCGGTCTGCGGACGAGCGCCCGGATCCTCGCCGCGGTGGTGCCGGCGCTCCCCCCCGACCTGCGGCCGTCGCTGGAACAGGTGGCGAAGTTCGCGGCGGAGGCGCAGGAAAACCTCGACGTCGCCAAGCCGCTGATCGCCCGTCTCGCGCAGCCGATCGCCGTCGACAAGGTGGTTGTCGGAGGCGAGAGCCCGCCGCTGGAAATCTTCGCGATCGCCGTCGCCGCCACCCTCACCCTCGCCTTCGTCGTCGTCCTCCTGGTGGCGGGGTCGCTGGCGCTGGAGCGCGAGGAGAACGCCTTCCCTCGCCTCACCCGCGGCCTCATCTCGACCGCCGGCCTGCTCGGGGAGAAGATCCTGCTGGGGATCGCGGTCGGGCTCGTCGTCACCCTGCTGATGTTGTTCGGGATGCAGATCTTCGTCCCGCTCGAACTGGGGCGCGTCGGCCTCTGGCTGCTGGCGATCGTCGTCTCCGGGGCGGCGCTCGGAGCGGCCGGGGCGGCGCTCGGAGCGGCGGCGCGCGAAGTGCGCGCGGTCTCCCTGCTCGCCTTCATGATCACCCTCCCCGTCGCCTTCCTCTCCCTCGTCCCCTCGGGGGCGGTCAGCCCGGAGGCCTTCGACGCGATCCGCTACTTCACCGCCCTCTTCCCCTTCAAGCCGGCGCTGCAGGCGATCACCTCCGCGCTCGACGAGACCGGCCCGGGGATCGGCGGCCCGCTCCTGCACCTGGCGGTCCTCTTCGCCGCCTACGCCGCGATCGCCCGCATCGCCCTGCGGCACTTCAGCGCGGTCTGACGTCCCCCGAACTGCATCAAATTATCCACCTGCTGGGTAGAGAATTTGATGCAGTTCGGGGAGGGGCTTGATGCCGCCGCGCTCGACGCAGAGGTGGACGAATTGCTCCAGGGTCAAGTCCGGCGCGAGCTGCGCGCGAACGCGCTCGAGCACCGCCGGCTCGTCCAGCTCGGGGAGGGTACGGACCGTGGAACGCACGGCGGCCAGCGCCACCGCATTGCCGTCGATCGAGAGCGGGCCGTGCTTGCTGCGGTAGGCGGCGATCCCATCGACCTCGCCGAGGTCGTAGTTCGGCTCGCTCGCCGTCAGCAGCGCCCGCTGCTCCGGGGTCGGGTAGATGACGAAGACCGGCGCGGTCGTTCCCGGACTCTCGATCAGCGTCGCCGGGATGGCACCGTAGGGAGAGACGTGGGCGGAGTAGGCGACGTCCCACCCCTCGAGCTCCGCCACCCGGACGGGCATCTCGACGCCGGGCAACGGCGCCAGCTTTCGCGCCAGCGACTCCGGCGCCGAGTTCGCCCCGTAGGAGAGGAGCGGGCTGCGGCCGTCGAGGTCGGGTCCCCCGGCCGGGAGTTCCAGCGCCCTGCCGTCGCGGTAGAGGTAGGAGCGGTCCGGCGTCGCGTAGGGGTAGGCGAGTGCCCGCGCCAAGATCGCCGTCTTCTGCTCCGGTTCGGCCACCCGAGTCAATCTCGCAGATAGGGTCAGCACGATGCGGGTCCTCTTCATCGGCGACGTGGTCGGCAGCCCCGGGCGGCAGGGGCTGCGGGAGACGATGCCGCAGCTGCGCGAGCGCTACGAGCCCGACCTCGTGATCGTCAACGGCGAGAACTCTGCCGGCGGCGTCGGGATCACCGAACGCACCGCCAATGACCTCTTCAGCGCCGGCGCCGGGGTGATCACCAGCGGCAACCACGTCTACCGCCACCGCGAGGCCTACGACTGGCTCGACCGCGAGGAGCGGGTGCTGCGGCCGGCCAACTACCCGCAGGGCAATCCAGGCAGAGGGCACGGCGTCTTCGAGGTCGAGGGGATGCGGGTCCGGGTCGTCAACCTCAGCGGCGGCGTCGGCCTCCGCGTCGCCCGCTCCCCCTTCGACACCGTCGACTCGATCCTCGGCCACCACGAGGCCGACGCGGTGATCGTCGACTTCCATGCCGAGGTGACGAGCGAGAAGGTGGCGATGGGCTGGCACCTCGACGGCCGCGTCGCCGCGGTCTTCGGCACCCACACCCACGTCCCCACCGCCGACGGCCGCGTTCTCCCCGGCGGTACCGCCTTCATCTCCGACGTCGGCATGACCGGCTCCCGCCACAGCGTCCTCGGCGTCAAGCCCGAGCAGGCGATCCGCGCGATGATCACCCAGATGCCGACCCGCTTCGAGACCGCCGAGGACGACGTCTGGGTGATGGGCGCCGTGGTCGAGGTCAACCAGCAGGGGCTGGCTGACTCGTTCGAGCAGGTGCTGGTGCCGGCTGCGGCGGCGGCCTAGGTCGCGGCGAATCCAGCGCCGCCATCGCCACCAGTAGCAGCGGGAACCACCAGACGATGTAGAGGTAGAACCAGTGGTGGAGGGTGAGCTGGAGGGCGATCAACAGAGCAGCCGATAGAGCCGCGAGCTGAACGAGGCTCTTGCGCTTGGGAACGAACGCAAGAGCCACAGTAAGGACCCCCGTGGCTGCAAGAAGAGCGATCCGCAGCGGTTCCAGCGAGGGCGCCTGACCCCAGATGCTGAAGGGGGAAGAGCGGCCGGCTTGCGTCGCGATGGTGCGGTCGTAGAACGTCTTCAAGCCTGGGTCGATTGCGGGCCAGGTCATTACCACGACTGACACCAGGAGGAAGCCGAAGATGAACAAAACCGTTGGGCGGCCGAGGGTGTCCTGCGCGCGGGGTCGTGCTCGAACACCCTCGGCCGAACTCGGGCCGGGTCGGTAGGTCAGGTACATCGGGGCGAGAGGGGCGGCTGCGAACTTGGCCCAGGTCGCAGCGGCGAGCATTGCGCCACGAGCCAGGGGTCTGGCAGTTAGTACCAGCGTCGCTACCAGCAGAACCGCGACAAGCGTGTCGTTGGTGTTCGACTCGAGGGCGTAGGCGGTGTACGGGTAGGCGGCCCAGCCGAAGGCGAGGGTTGCGGCCAGGCGCTGGCCTTCTGGGCCCGGGCGGATGCGGATGCCCAGGAGGATCAGGAAGGTGAAGGCGGCTACGTCGAAGAGGACGGCGGCGCCGTGGGCGG
>DASSNA010000033.1:0-6514 GCA_035688445.1 Solirubrobacterales bacterium
GACGCTTGCGGCCCGTGGTAGATGGCACGGAGACATGGATGAGACCGTCGATCGGACGCAGGAGTTCCCAGAGAGCGGCAGCAGAGTGATGACTTAGAACCGCTCCCTCTCCGCAGGCGAGAACTGCGGCCATCCAGCGACTGCGATGGGTGGGAGCACGGTGGCCCACTGCATAGACGCCGCGGTGGAGGCGGTGCAGTTGACCGCGTTGCGCTCGCCCCACAGCCGCCCGTCGACTCAAACCCACCCCTTCGAGTTGCCGCAGCGTGACGACTCCGTGCTGCCTCGCAGCGATCTTCGCTACCCGCGCATCAAGCGTGTCGCTTTTGTTCCCCACGAGGTAACAAATGCGATAGTCCCCTCGGACTCGCCCCCCTACCCCGCTGCTTTTCGCGCTCTAAGCGGCCTTGGTGACCTTGTTGGCCTTGAGGCAGCGGGTGCAGACGTAGGCGCGCAGGGGGCGGCCGTTCTCTTGGATCCGGACCTTTTGCAGGTTCGGCTCGAAGCGGCGCTTGGTGGCGATCATCGAGTGGCTGCGGGACTGGCCGAACGCCGGTCCCTTGCCGCAGCTGTGGCATACCTTGGCCATAAGGACGCTGGATGGTAGCCGACTCAGAGAAGATCCGACGCGCGTCGGGAGTTGAAAGCTCAGCCGAGCTGGCGCTTGAGCAGGGCCATGCGGGCGACGGTGAGGGCGGCGTTGCGGCCTTGATCGCGCTTGTCGCCTCCCGAGCGCGCCAGCGCCTGCTCCATCGTGTCGCAGGTGATGACGCCGAAGGCGCAGGGAACGCCCGTCTCTAACTGCACTTCTTGGATGCCGCGCGCTGACTCGGCGCAGACGAAGTCGTAGTGGTCGGTCTCGCCGCGGATGACGACACCGAGGCAGGCGATGCCGGCGTAGGTGCCGGTCTCGGCGAGCAGCTTGGCGGCCATGGGGAGCTCGTAGGCACCGGGCACGGAGGCGTGATTGACGTTGCCGATCGGCACCCCGGCCAGCTTGAAGCCGTTGTCGGCACCGTCCATCAGCCGCCGCGCCAGATCCTCGTAGAAGCGGCCGACGACGACCGCGAACCGCAGCTCGGCGAGCGCCGCCTTCTCGTCCTCGCCGAACTCCTCCAAGAACGCCCCGCTCTCAGCCATCGCCGTCCCTGGCGTCGCGTTCGGACTCGTCGCGGATCATCTCCTCGTCGAGGGCGAGGCCCTGATGGTGCAGCGAGTGGCCCATCTTCTCGCGCTTGGTGCGCAGGTAGGCCTCGTTGTGGGTGTTGGGGGCCGACTCGATCGGCACCTGCTCGGTGACCGAGAGGCCGTAGCCCTCGAGGCCGACGATCTTTTTCGGGTTGTTGGTGAGGATGCGGATGCTGGTGAGGCCGAGGTCACCGAGGATCTGCGCCCCGATCCCGTAGTCGCGCAGGTCGGCGGGCAGGCCGAGTTTGAGGTTGGCCTCGACCGTGTCGGCGCCTTCCTCCTGCAGCTTGTAGGCGCGCAGCTTGTTCAGCAGGCCGATCCCGCGACCCTCCTGGGAGAGATAGAGGAGGACGCCGCGCCCCTCGCGCTCGATCATCGCCAGCGCCGCTTCCAGCTGCTCGCCGCAGTCGCAGCGCATGCTGTGGAAGACGTCGCCGGTGAGGCACTCGCTGTGGACGCGGACCAACACGTCCTCGGCGCCGTCGACCTCGCCCTTGACCATCGCCACGTGGTGTTTGTCGTCAACCAGCGAGCGGTAGCCGACCGCGCTGAAGTCGCCGAAGGCGGTCGGCAAGGCAGTGTCGACGACGCGCTCGACCAGCTTCTCGGTGCGGCGCCGGTAGGCGATCAGGTCGGCGACGGTGATCATCTTCAAGGCGTGCTTTTCGCAGTAAGGGATCAGGTCCGGGACCCGGGCCATCGTCCCGTCGTCGTTCATCACCTCGCAGATGACCCCGGCCGGAGTGAGGCCGGCGAGGCGGGAGAGGTCGACGCTCGCCTCGGTATGGCCGGTGCGCTCCAGCACGCCGCCGTCTTTGGCCCGCAGCGGGAACATGTGGCCGGGGACGACGATGTCGCGCGGGCCCGAGTCGGGGTCGATCGCGACCTGGATCGTGTGGGCCCGGTCGTGGGCGGAGATGCCGGTGCTGACACCGCCCGCAGCCTCGATCGAGACCGTGAAGGCAGTTTCCAGCGGCGCCTCGTTCTTCGCCGCCATCAGGTTCAGCCCCAGCCGTTCGCAGCGCCTCGCGGTCAGCGCTAGGCAGACCAGCCCGCGCGCCTCTTTGGCCATGAAGTTGATCGCCTCCGGCGTCGCGAACTGCGCCGCCATCACCAGATCGCCCTCGTTCTCGCGGTCCTCGCCATCGCAGACGACGACCATGCGGCCGGCGCGGATCTCCTCGATTGCCTCCTCGATTGAGGCGAACGGGCTCCTCGCGGTCTCGGTGCTCTCTTGTCTCTGGGTCTCGGCCATCGGGTTCACGCCTACTCCTTTCCAGCGAATGGTGCCACCAAACGCTCCACGTACTTAGCCACGATGTCGCACTCGACATTCAATTTGCTTCCCGGCTCGGCTTCGCCGAGGTTGGTCCGCTCCAGGGTCTCAGGGATGAGGGAAACCTCAGCCCAAGAATCGCCCAAATCCGCGACCGTGAGGCTGACGCCGTGCAGAGTGATCGAGCCCTTGTCGACCACGTAGCGGAGGAGCTGAGCGGGAAGATCGACGCGGACGCGCCTGGCGAAGCCGTCGTCGGAGACCGACGAGACGGTTCCGACGCCGTCGACGTGCCCTTGGACGATGTGGCCGCCGAGGCGGTCGCTGGCCCTCATCGCCAGCTCGAGGTTCACGCGGCTGCCTTCGTCGATGCCGCCAAGGGCAGTCACCTGGAGCGTCTGATTCATCGCCTCGGTCTCGAATTGGCCGTCCCCGGTTGCGGTTGCGGTGAGGCAGCAGCCGTTGACGGCGATCGAGTCGCCCTCCTCGAGTTCTGAGAAAAGCGGGGTGGAGATGCACAGCGTGGCGCCGTCGCTGGTGCGCTCGATCGACTCGACGGTTCCAACGTCTTGGATTAGACCCGTGAACACGTCACCACTCCTTGAAACGGGCCGTGATCAGGGTGTCGTCCCCTACCTGCTCGGTTGACGACTCCAGAGCCGTTAGGCGCGCGGGTCCTGCCACGGGGGAAGCTGAGGTTGAGCCACCAAGAAGCACTGGGGCGATGAAGGTACGGCACTCGTCAAACTGATCGGCAGATGCGAAAGCGGATGCGAGGGTTCGGCCGCCCTCTAGGAAGAGGCTCGTAACTTCGCGGCGGCCCAGGTCTCGGAGCGCTGACTCGATGTCGCTGGCGACGATCGTCTCGGCGCCAGCGCTCTGAAGAGCAATGACGCGGTCGCTTGGGGCATTGGGGGCGACGACGACCAAGACCGGCGACCGGTCGAGGGTCTTCAGCAGTTGCGAGTCCAGCGGCAGGCGGGCCTGGCGGTCGAAGAGGACGCGCTTGGGCTGGCGGGCGCCGTCGATGCGGGCAGTAAGCAGTGGGTCGTCCGCGAGCACCGTGCCGATGCCGACCGCGATGGCATCGCTTTCCGCGCGCCACTTGTGGACCAGCTCGCGGCTCTGCTCGCCGGAGATCCAGGGGGAGTCGCCGGGCGCGGTCTCGGTGCGGCCGTCTAACGACATCGCCATCTTCAGGACGACCAGGGGCAGGCCGGTGCGGGAGTGCTTGCGGAAGGGCTGATTGAGACGACGGGCCGCGGTCGCCTCAGCGCCGGCGGCGAGTTCGACCTCGACGCCGCCGTCGCGGAGGATGCCGGGGCCGCGCCCTGCGGCCTTCTCGCTCGGGTCCTCGGAGGCGATCACGACGCGCCCGATCCCAGTCTCGAGGATCGCCTCGACGCAGGGTGGCTGGCGCCCGTGGTGGGCGCAGGGCTCGAGCGTCACGTACATCGTTGCCCCCGCCGGGTCCTCGCCACGGCGCCGACAGTCCTCCAGCGCCGCGCGCTCAGCATGCAGCCCGCCGAGCTCGGCGTGGAATCCTTCGCCAATCACCTCGCCGCCACGCACGACGACAGCACCAACGAGCGGATTCGGGCTCACGCGACCTCGGCCGCCCTCGGCGAGGGTGAGCGCCTGCTGCAAGAAGCTGTTATCGGTGGTTGACTGACTCGTCAATCAACGAGGATTCTACCCCCTGGGTGGCGTAGCTATGGGGGTTTGGCCTAATACGCTGACGCACCCCCATGAAGCTGATCATCCAGATCCCGTGCCTCAATGAGGAGGAGACCCTTCCTCAGACCATCGCCGACCTCCCCCGGCAGCTCCCCGGCATCGACCAGATCGAGCTGCTGGTGATCGACGACGGCAGCAGCGACCGCACGGTCGAGGTGGCGCGGGAATGCGGGGTCGAGCACATCGTTCGGCTCACCAACAACAAGGGCCTCGCCGCCGGCTTCCAGGCCGGTCTCGACGCCTGTCTGAAGCTCGGCGCCGACGTCGTCGTCAACACCGACGCCGACAACCAGTACAAGGGCGCCGACGTGGCGAAGCTGGTGGCGCCGATCGTCGCCGGCGAAGCCGACATGGTCGTCGGCGACCGCCGCGTCAGCGAGATCGAACACTTCTCCCCCGCGAAAAAGCGACTGCAGCGACTCGGCAGCTGGGTCGTCCGCCGCGTCAGCGGCACCCCGATCACCGACGCCACCTCCGGCTTCCGCGCCTACAACCGCGAGGCCGCCCTGCAGCTCTCGGTCGTTGACAACTTCACCTACACGCTGGAGAGCCTGATCCAGGCCGGGAAAATGCTGGTCGCGGTCGACGAGGTCGAGGTCGGCACCAACCCGAAGACGCGCGAGTCCCGCCTCTTCGCCTCCTCCGGCTCCTATGTGCGCCGCAACGCGCCGGCGATCCTCCGCATCTACGCCCGCTACGAGCCGCTGCGCGCCTTTGCCACCGCCGCCCTCGTCGTCCTCGTCCTCGCCTTCGCCGCCTGGGCGCCGTTCCTGATCGACTGGATCTTCAACGGCGACTCGACCGGCCACATCCAGTCGCTGATCCTCGGCGCCGTCCTCTTCATCGTCGCCGTCCAGCTCTTCGCCCTCGGCATCATCGGCGACCTACTCGCCGGCCAGCGGGTGATGACCCAGCGCGTCTTCGAGCGGGTGCGGCGGGTCGAGCTGGCGCTCGGGGTCGAGCCCTCCCATTACGAGCCGGGTAGCGAGAAGCGGGGATGAAAAGCTCCGCCGACTACGGCAAAACCGCAAGCTTCCTCGCGGTCGGGGTCGGGCTGACCGGCGTCATCACCTACGCCTACTTCCTGATCGCCTCGCACTATCTCTCCAAGCCCGACTACGGGCAGATCACGGTGCTCTGGTCGGCGGTCTTCATCACCATCTCCACCCTCTACCGGCCGATCGAACAGCTGCTCTCCCGCCACATCTCCGAGCGGCTGGTCAAGGGCGAGCCGATCGGGCAGCCGATGCGAGTCGCCTCGACGATCCAGCTCGGGCTCTCGCTCTTCTTCGCCGTCGTCGCGCTGGCGCTGCGCGGCCCGATCCAGGACACCCTGCTCGAGGGCAACGAAACGCTCTACTGGGTCTTCTTCACCTCGGTCCTCTTCTACGCCGCCAGCTACTTCGCCCGCGGCTTCCTCGCCGGCGAGCAGCGGTTCGGGCTCTTCGTCGCGATGATCCTCTCGGAATCGTGCTTCCGCACGATCTTCGCCGTGATGGTCGCGATCGGCGTCCTCAGCGGCCAATCGGCGGTCGCGATCGGGATCACCGCGGCGCCGGCGCTCTCTCTGCTGGTCGTCCCGTTCGCCTTCGCGCGGCGGGCGCAGAAAGAGCGGGAAACGCAGCAGTCGCAACCCGGCATGCCCGGACGCGAAGCGGAGGACATGCCGGCTGATGCGGGACGCGAAGCGGAGGAGGCGGCCGTTGATGACTTCTCATTGACCCAGGGCGGCGGCTTCGCGGCGGCGGTCCTGGTGATCATGTTCAGCGAACAGGCCTTCCTCAACGCCGGGCCGCTGATTATGCGCGGGCTCCAAGGCGCCGCCGCGGCGGGATTCATCTTCAATGTGCTGATGCTGGCGCGGGCGCCGCTGCAGCTCTTCCAGTCGGTCTCGACCAGCATCCTCCCCCACCTCACCACCCTCCACGCCAGCGAGGCCGAGGACGCCGAGCGCGAGTTCCACCACACGGTGCGGATGGTCCTGCTCGGAATCGCCGCCTTCACCGCGCTGGTCGTGGTCGTCGTCCTGATCGCCGGGCCGAAACTGATGCAGATCGCCTTCTCGAAGAAGTTCACCTACGACCGCGAGGGCCTGCTGCTGGTCTCGGTCGGGATGGGGCTCTACCTCTCCTCGGTCACGGTCAACCAGGCCTGCATCGCCCAGGGCCAGGTGCGGCGGGCGGCGGCCCGCTGGATCACCTGCGCAGCGCTCTTCATCGGCTGGAACTTCGTGCCGCTGGTCAGCAACGAGTTCCGCCGGGTCGAGATCGGCTTCCTGATCGCCGCCGGGGCGCTCTTCTCGCTCCTCTACCT
>DASSNA010000035.1:0-14366 GCA_035688445.1 Solirubrobacterales bacterium
TGGTAGACGTCCTGGGTGCCGTTGGTGTCGCTCGGCAGGAGGGCGTCGGAGGAGTTAAAGAAGAGGCGGCCGGAGTCGGAGAGGTAGCGGGGCTGGTAGAGGGCGTGGACCACATCGACACGGTTCCAGCCCGGAATCGAGGCGGCGGTCCAGCGGTTCGCCCAGTTGCCGGGGCCGTCGACTAGCGGGCGGGGCGAGTTTTTGGGGCCGAGGACGCCGTGGGGGCGGGCGCCGGTCGGGTTGCAGGAGGCGCAGCGCAGGGCTTCGGCGGGCGGGGCACCGGAGTCGTAGAGGAAGACCTCCTCGTCGGGCTGCCCGGAGGCGGCGTCGCGGTTGTCGTAGCCGGTCAGCGGGCGCTCGGACATGAAGGCGAGGTAGCGGCCGTTCGGCGAGACGCGGGCGGTCATTTGGCCGAGGTCGGTCCCGGCGTTGGCGAACCAATCCGGTGAGTCGGCACCAGAGAGGACGGCGACGAGGCTGACTTCTTCGCTGGTTACGTCGTAGCGGTAGAGGTTGCAGAGGCCCGTGCCCTGTCCAGTGCAGTCGCCCTGGACAGCCCCTTCGCCTTCGGTGAGGGCACCCTGGGCGACGAAGTAGAGGGAGTTGCCGTCTTCGGAGGCGCCGATCATGGCGCCCTGGATATCGGCTGCTTCGGCGGGGTTGAGGTGGTTGGCGGTGAGGTCGGTGAGGTCGCAGGCAAGCCCAGGCGTTTCTTCGATTTCACACATGTAGAGGTCGGGCTTAAGGTTGGCCGCGGTGGAGTCGGTGGTGAGGCGATTGGCGTCGGTGAAGAAAACTCGGCGCCCGTCGGCGGAGGCGTATTCGAAGACGCCGCTGCCGGATTGCCCGCTGCCGCCCTGAGTGGCGTCGAGCTGGACGGTTTCTTCGCGTGCGAGGTCGCGGAGGAAGAGGCGATGTTTGCCGAGGTTATCCAAGGTTTCGAAGACGACGCGGGAGCCGTCGTCGGAGATCGCGCCACGGAGGTTGTCATTGGTATTGCCGGCGGCGGAGGTGAGCCCCAGTTCGGCGGCGGGAACGCAGGCAGGCCCGCTGCCGCCGCAGGCGGTGGCGGGGCCGGTGGGGACCCAACTGACGAGCGTAAGCGCGCCCGCACTCCACTCGTAGATGCTGTTTTTGGCGGTGTAGTCGGTGGGGAAGCTCGGTTTGAAGTCTTCGGTCAGCGGCTGGGGGGAGAGAAGGAGGAGGTGGGAGAGGTCGGGGGTGGCGGTGCGGAATTCGACGCCGCCGAAGAAACGTTCAGGCACCGTCTTCTCGCCGCCAAAAGGAACCCCTGTGGAAACGTTGGCGGGGTTGACGAGGGACGTGTATTCGCCGCCGGGCTGGCGAAGGTAGGGGGTCTTTTCGGTGGCCTGGGGAGAGAGCGGGGTGGCGCCTTCGGGTTCGACCGCGCCCAGGGAGAGATCGGGGGAGAAGAGCTTGTACTCGGAAGGGTTGCCGGCGGGGAGGCCGACGGCGGCCTGGTGAGGGGTGGAGATGTCTTCGGTGGACCAGGGGAGGGCGCCGCGGCGGGCGAGGAACTGGGAGTTCTGGTTGCTGCGGTTGCCGACGGGGTCGGAGGTGATCGGGGCGTTGGAGTAGTAGGCGATGGCGCTGCCGTCGGCGGCGGCCTGGATCACGCCGCCGACTCCCGACGGACCTTGGAGCAGGGTGCCGTGCTTGTCGGGCGGGGAGACGAGCTCGTAGGCCCGGCCGTCGGGGAGGGCGGTGGAGGCGGTGGCGGGCTGGGTGGTGAAGGGTTGATCGGCGGTTTCGACGGCGCCGAGCGTGTTGGTGGCGATAACGCGGTAGTGGTAGGTAGTGGCGGGTTGCAGCCCGGTGAGCGATAGAGAGCGGGCGACGTCTAGAGCGCCGGAGCCGAGCGAACCGTCGGGCAGCGGCAGGGCGGTGCCGTGGGGAGCTTCGCCTTCGGCATAGGGGAGCGTGTCGTATTCGAAGCGGTAGGTGGTGGCGATGTTGTTGGGGTTGATTTCGGTCTGCAGGGTGGCGGCGGTGGCGCTGACGTCGAGGGCGGAGGCGCTGCGGATGAGCGGCGGCCCGAAGGCGAGGTCTGCGCCGCGAACCGGTTCTTCGGCGAGGTCGGTGTTGGCGTTGGAAGCAACGAGGCGGAAGTGGTAGGTGGCGCCAGGATCGAGATTGGCGATCTGGGCGTGAACGGTGACCGGGGAGGTGCCGGAGCCGACTTCGGCGGCGTCGGGGGAGACGCAGGGGGCGGTTTCGCCGTAGCTTTCGGTTTCGCCCCATTCGAAGAAACATTCGGTGAGCGGTTCGCCTGAGGGGTTGACGGTGCCGTTGAGGGTGGCGGTGGTGGAGGTGAAGCCCGAGGCCTTGGCGGTGGTGGCGTCGGGGAGGTTCTCGATGGCGAAGGCGGTGATTTCGCCGGATTCACCAGCACCTGAGTTCTGTCCTACGACGTAGAGCGGGTGCGCAGCGCCTGGGCCGACGGCGAGGCCCGAGTAGGGACCTCCGGCCGATGGCAGGCGGTTGGAGCCGAAGGCTTCGGCGGGTTCGCATGGTGCTTCATTGCCAGAGGGGTGGCAGGAAGCGCCTTCATAGCGCTGGATGAAATTGAGGCCGAAAGAGTCGCGGACGTTGACGTAGAGATCGCCGGAGGCGGGGTCTACGGCGACCGAGCTCGGCAGTATGTCGCCGAACTTAGTAACCCCTCCGATCCTCTCGCCGGTGGGACCGAACTTCAGCAGTTGCGGCCCGGTCGTGAAATAGGTGTCGTCTTCACCGTCCACGCCGAGCCCAGTGGGCTGCACGGCGGGAGCATCGAAGGGACTCGCCCCGGACCAGGTCGCGCGAAAGCCGGCATCTCCTTTGAACTCAAAAGCGCGCGGGCGGTTTTCGGCCCGCCCGAGAACCCAAAGGTTGCCGGTGGGATCGACGGCGATGCCGGCGATCTGGGAAAAGGGGCCGCCAGGAGCGGCGGAGCCATCGAGCTGAGCGCCGCTGGCCCAGGCGGAGACCAGGTGCCCTTCGGAGTCAAATTTGGTGACCTGGTCGGCTCCGCGGGGTGAGCCACAGCAGGCGCTGCTGTCGGCGACGTAGACGTCGCCTTCGCCAGTTGGCGAATTGTCGACTGCGACAAAGAGGATTTCGGGAGCCTTGAAGGCGCCAGGGGTGGTGGCTGGGGCGCCAGCCTGACAAACGTCGGCTAGGTGCCCGGGCGCGGGACAGAGGTTCTGTTCGGCTTCGGGGCGGGCTTCTTCGAGGGCGGTCTTGTTGACTTCCTTGCCGAACGTAAAGACGAAGTTGCCTTCGGAGTCGAACTTCTCGACGCGGTGGTTGCCGGGGTCGGTGACGTAGACGTCGCGGCTGGATTCGTCGACAGCGACGGACCACGGCTTGGAGAGCGGGTAGGGGTCTGGGGTGGTCGAGGAGGCGGCACCGAAGGTGCCGGCGAAGAGGCGGGCCTGCGAGGCAGAAGCCGGGGCGGCGGCGAGGGCGAGGGCGCAGAGGGCGGCGGCGAGGGCAAGAAACAATGCCGCACGTCCTCCGCTTCGCGTCCGGGCGTGCGGCTGTGGTGCGGACCCCGAGAGGTCAGCGATGCTTGCCGCCCGGCCGCAACGAATCAGATTGCGATGCGGCCGGGCTACCCTGGAAGAAGGCGCACCACTCCCTCTGGCGCCGAACGAACTCCAGAGCGCGGCGAGGATTCCGGCCTGCGGCTCGGCGGGATCCTTCGCGCGGTGGTGTGGGCTGCTTTTCACCTGATCTCCTTGGAGTGAGCGATGGGGTATTGAGGTTGAGTAGATGTGGGTGTGATGAGGTGCCCGGTGCCCCAGGGCGGCGAGGGCCGCCCTGGGGTCGGATCCCAATTAGGGACTAGAGCGCGGTCACCGCCCACGTGCCGTCGGCCCGGGTTCCTTCTTCGTGTGAGAAATAGAAAAACACAGCGCCGGCGGTGCTGCTCGTCTTTAGAACCTTGTATATGGCAGGAGTAGCGGTTTCGTCCTCGGTGGTGTAGGCGCAGAAGAAGCCTGGAGCCGCTTTCGGTTCCTCGGCTTTGCCTGGGCACTGTTCGTGTTCTTCGCCAGTGTTGTCGGTACCGTCGTAACCTTCCGGCTTGATCTGCAGGTGGCACGGTTCTTTGCCGACTTCGCCACATTCTTCTTCGTTTTCCAAGGGCGAGGAAAGCGGGATGTTGAAGGATGCCGACAAGACACCGCAGCTACGGCCAAGGCCACATACTGCCACCGGGCCTCCCGCCGGGCCGATCACCAGACCCCAGGTTCCTGTCTCCGAAGCTTCGGAGGGGAGGGTTTCGCCGGAGTGGATCGCGCCGGGTTCGCCGTTGCAGGCGCGAGTCGGAGTGCCACTACCAACCTGGAATTTGGCGCCGCCCCGATGTTCGCATTCGGTGCTACTGGTGGAGATCGGGGTGTTGGTCACGCTTTCGCCGGGGGCGCCGGGGGTCCCATTCGTTCCGTTGGCACCGGCAGCCCCAGCTTCACCGTTGGCGCCGGGGGCGCCGTTGGTCCCGTTGGTGCCATTCGCACCCGGAGCGCCCGGTTTGCCGGCGTATTTCTTGGCGATCTTGGTGACTTCCTTTTTCTGCTTCGAGTTGAGCCCGGCGGCGGCGAAGGCGGCACCGGTGGTGGCGAGGACGAGGGCGAGGATCGCGACGGTGAGGCCGGCCTTGCCGTAGGGTTCGCGGATGGAGTTGATCGGGTGGCGTAGTTTGCGCTTCATGACTCTCTCTCCTCCTTAGTGCCGGCAACCCGGGCCGGCTGGTTGGGGTGGCAAAGTGGCGCCGGGACTACCGGGCCGGTCCCGGCGCTCGCGGAGGGCGAGGGGCGGGGGTGAAGGTGGGTGGAAGCGGGCAGGTCGGGTGGTGCGGGGGTGCCCAGGTCGACGGTCGTAGTGAACTCCCCCGCTCGTAGGCGCGGCCGGGGAGCTAGGAGGAAGTAGATGAACAACATCAGCCTGATTGGAAACCTGACCCGGGACCCGGAGCTGCGACGGGCGGCCGGTGGAGCGGTCTGCGCGATGCGGATCGCGGTCGACAACCCCGGCCGCGGCGGCACCAAAGGCGAGCCGACCTACGTCGGCGTCGCCACCTTCGGCAACCACGCCGAGTCGTGCGCGACCCATCTCGCGAAGGGACGGCAGGTCGCGGTCAGCGGCCGGCTCGTCTTCCGTGAGTGGGAGGCGAAGGATGGGAGCAAGCGCTCGGCGCACGAGGTGCGGGGGTCCGTTCAATTCCTGGACCGCAAGCCGGAGGGCCTGGTCGTCGCCGGTCGTGGCGAGGCCGAAGAGCCGATTCCGTTCTGAGCTAGCGGCCCTGGCGGCGGCGCTGACCACAGCGGTCGGCGTCGCCGCCATAGCGCCGGGATCGATTACTGCGCTGCGAGCCGGGTCGGTTGCGTTCACCTTTGTTCCTCTCCCCCACTGCCGTAAATGGCTGTGGCCAGGCCACTGAAAGCGGCCGAAGTTTCTATTTCCCTGCCGCCCTCCCTGGGCGACGGCGACAACGTTACACGATTTCGAGGCATGCGTCTACAAATCCTCAACCCGCGTAGTACAGACAGAGGTGCGCTGTGCAGGAAGGGGCAATCGACCGGGCGGGCCCGGTCGAGTCGCTAGGGATTGCTCGGGAGGGTGCTAGCCGCGCGCGGCCGCGACAGCGCGGTCGCGGCCGAGATAAGGAGTGAGCACCAGCTCGGTCAGGTCAGGCAGGAGGTCCCCTAGTCGCTCTCCCTCGGCGGCCTGGACTTTGTTGACCACCAGCGCCGCGAGGCCGCCGGCGAGGCCGTGCTCGGCGGCCTCGCCGGGACGTCTTTCGTTGCGCGGCCTACCGTCCCCGAGCACCGAGAGCAGGCGATCGAGGAACTCTCGGTAGCGCTCCACCAAGGCTCCCCCGGCAGCCGTGGGGGCGATCAGCGCGAAGCGGACGAGGTCGGGGTTGGCGGCGAAGACCGCCAGCATCGCCTCCAGCTCCGCCCGCACCCGGGCGGGCCAGCCGCGCTCGCCTTCCCCGGCCTCGGTCATCGCTCCGAAGAGGAAGTCGGCGACCATCGCATAGGTGTCAACGAAGCAGTCCTCCTTGGAGTCGAAGTAGCCGTAGAAGCTGCGGCGGCTGACCCCCGAGGCGGTGGCGATGTCGCTGACGGTCGCGGCGTTGTAGCCGCGTTTGGCGACTGCCTGGATCATCCCGGCGGCGAGGCGCTGGCGCTGGTTTTCGACGACGAACTCGCGCGAGAGGCCGTGGCGGCCGGGCGGCAATCGGGGCAGGCCTCGGCCTTTACCCTCCGGCTCTCGCGGCTCGCTCACGGGCGAAACCATATGCGGCGGAGCCCGGCGTTTGCACTCCCATTGCAGATTTGTGTGCACAGTTGTCTCAGCTGCTCAGCCCGTCTCCCTCCCTGCGGCGGAATCGGCGAGCCCGGGTGCGGATGGCGGCGCGATCGCCAGCTCTCGCTTCGCCGCCTCCTCGCCGAGGTAGGGACGTATCGCCGTGTACATCAGCTCGGGTACCAGCGATCTCACCTGCTCGATGTCGGTGGCCTGGCGGGTGAGGATCTGGGCGATCGATCCGACCACGATCAAAGATGCGTTCTCGGGAACAGCCTCACGATCGGGGGCAGCGTCCCGTCCGTCGTCGACCATCTGCGCGCACCATCGCAGCACGCCTTCCTGGCGCACCCGCGTCATCTCGCCAGCGTCGGACATCTCGACCATCCCGAACTTGGTAGCGAAGGGGTGCTCGTCGACCCAGGCGATGAGCGCGTAGGCGACTCTTCGAAGCTTGTCGGGCCAGGCGTCTGCCTCCTCGTAGGCTTCAGCAGCACGGATCTCGAAGTCTTCGATGTAGGCCTCGAAGGTGCGCAGGACCGCCGAAGCCTTGCCGTCGAAGAGACGGTCGAACTCCGCGCGCTCGACGCCCGCCTCGACGCAGATCTCCTCGATCGTCGCCGCCTCGAACCCCTGTCCCCCGACGACTCGCATCACCGCCCCCGCCAGGGGATGGTGGAAGAACTCGCGGGCGCCGAACCGCTCGGGAGCAGGCATCGCTCAAGCCCCCCTTCCGGCCGGTCCGCTTGGGCCAGGCGCTATCCGACGGCGCTGAGGGCGCTGCGGCGCAGAGCGGACAGCTTTCTGGCGCCGAAGATCGGCTCCAGCAGGAGCTGGGTGGTATCGGCGAAGAGCTCCTCGACGCTCTCGTGCGCCGAGGACTCGAGGCGCTGCTGGAGGAACCAGGCGACCCCGCCGACGGCTGCCTGCTCGAAGGTCGGGGGCAATTCGGCAGCCGCCGGATAGAGACCGCGGCCGGCGCCCAGCCACTTCACCGCGGAGTCGATCGTCGCCTGGTGGCGTGCCCGTGCCTCGGTGCCTGCCGTCTGCACCTCGACCAGCGCGATCCGGGCCTTCAACGGTTCGGCGTCGAAGACGACGAGCAGCACCCGGAGACCCAGCAGCGCGCGCTCTGCCCAGTCCGAAGATCCAGAGGTCGCCACTTCGATCTTCTCCCTCACCTCCGCCACGGTGCGGTCGTAGAGCGCGAGGAAGCAGTCCTCCTTGTTCTCGAAGAGCGCGTAGAAGCCGCCGACGCTCGACTTCGCCGCCGCGACCAGGTTGTCGATCGTCGTCTCCTGATAGCCGCGCTTGGCGAAGACGCCGATCGCCGCGTCCAGCAGGCGGGCTCGCTGGTGTTCGGTCAAGGTCTCGCGCGAGAGGCGCTCGCGGCCCATCGGCGCCGCGGTCAGGTGCTCTGGCAGGCTGGCCACAAGGCCAGGATACAGACCACTTGAGCGAATTCCAGTCAAGAGGGCCACAGCGCCATACGGGAGGGCCCGCGATCGCGATTGGCTGTAGAGAGGACATAGTCTCCAAACAGATTGATAGCGTTTTCAACAGGACCGTAACGCCGACAGCGCTGCAATGCCGCACAGGGAACCGATGCAGAGCGACCACGACGACGACGCAGGAGTGAACCCGGACCAAGGCGGAAGCTCCCCCCTGCGAGCGTTGGCCGAGCTGCGCTCCGTCGCGCTCGAGCGCGACCAGGCCTGCCGCCGCGATCTCGCCCTTGCGGCCCTCGCCGCCAGCGGCGAGGTCGGCTACCGGCGACTCAGCGTCAGGCTGATCCTCGAGCGCACGGGCATCAGCCGCACCCTCTTCTACCGCCTCTTCGACGACAAAGCGGCCTGCTACAGCTACGGCTACGAGTTGGCGATCGAGGCGCTGGCACACGATCTGCTCGCCCCAGCCCGCCGAGTCGAGCGTTGGCAGGAGGGCTTCGGTCCGGGCCTGGAGGCGCTCGCCGGATTCCTCGAGGGCGACCCGCTGTTCGCGAAGGGGCTGCTCGCCGAGGTCCACGTCGCGGGTGACCCGGCGATGGGCAAACGAAAAGAAGTGTTTGAGCGCCTCTCCCGCGCGATCGATGTCGCGCGCCGCGAGAACGAGTCTCGCCACTCTCCACCTCCGATAACTGCCGAATTCATCCTACGCGCAATCGAGGAGGCTGTCATCTCCGCGTTGCTCGACGGGGGGCCGGCCCGCTTCGCCGCGAGCGTCCCCGACCTCACCTACATCGCCACCACGTTCTACTTCGGCGAGGAGGAAGCGCAGCGGACGCTCGGCCCTGGCACCGACTGACCCGAGTTTCTTCCAGCGCAAGGACCCGGATTCGCGGGTAGGGGGTGCAATTCCGGTTCGCTTGCGCACTGCTGCCTCCGTGGCAGGGAACAACGGAGGCGGATTCGCTCCGCGGCAGGCCGGGGACAGCCCACTTTTATTGCGCGAAACGCCTGTGGCCAGCATCGGAGAGACGCCCCCGCAGGAGAATCCAGCATAGAGGATTACGTCTACAAATAGCAATCTAATGTGAAAGAGCGCTTTAACTGCCCGAAGCACTCAGCCTTTTGTCACACGGCCGGAGGGAAACATGCGGGAACCGGATTTGGCGCTGCGGCCATATAAAAGCGATGAACGCGACGAAAACCGTCAGCGATGACGTGCTGTGGGCTCAAGCACGCGCTGGTGATGCCGAGGCGTTCGGCGAGATCTACGCGCGCCATGCGCGCGCCGTCCATGACTTCTGCCTCTGGCGCACAGCCGATCCGCAAGCGGCGGAGGACGCGGCGGCCACCGTGTTTTTAGAGGCATGGCGACGGCGGGACCGGCTCAGCCTGCAAACCGACTCCGCGGCGGCGTTGCTCCTCGGGATCGCCAACAACGTCGTGCGGGGCCACTGGCGCACATCCCGCCGCCACGGCAAGGCGCTGGCGCGGTTGAGGGCCGCGGTTCCGCGGGACGGAGCTGGGCCCGAGTCCGCGGCGATTGCCCGGATCGACGCCTTCCGCCATGTGCGTGAGGCAACGAAAGCAATCCGGTCCCTGCCGCCGCGTGAGCGCGAGGTACTGGCCCTGATTGCCGATCGGGACCTCAGCTACGAGGAAGCCGCGAGCACACTCGGCGTTCCGATCGGAACAGTGCGCTCTCGGCTCGCCCGGGCTCGCCGGCGCCTGCGCAGCACCAACTTCGGTTCCGAGCAGAAAAGCAATGGAGAGGAGAGGGACATGAGCAAGCGGACCACCGACACCACCGCGCTGCTTTCATGATCACCGGGCGGTCGATGGACCCCCATGAGGAAGACTCCGCCGTGCAGACGGCGCTCATGAACCATGTGCTGGATGAGCATCCGAGCCTGCTCAGCCGAGCAGATCTGATTCGGGAACTCTCGAGCAAGGCGGACGACTGGGCTCACCGCGACCCAATCGAACGCGCGATTGCGCAGCTGATCCAACGCGGGCTCTTGGACTGCCTTGGCGACTACATCCTGCCCACTCGACCTGCGCTCTACTGCCGCGCATTGGGGCTTTAGGGATGCCGGTTGAGGCGAAGGCCCCCGGCACACCGAGGATCAGCGGCTTAGGTAGGACGATAAAGCGGCGCCGACAAGAGCGTCTCCTCACGCAAGCTCAACTAGCCGAGCGAGCGAACATCCATGTCACCTACGTGAGCCATCTGGAGACCGACCGGAGCTTTCCCTGCTGGGAGGTCCTGTGCGCCCTCAGTGCCGCACTGGAGATAAGGCTGTCTGCCCTAATTCGCGAGGCTGAAGGCTGACAAAGCCCGGAACGAGACTCGAACTCGTGACCCCTTCCTTACCATGGAAGTGCTCTACCAACTGAGCTATCCGGGCGGGTTGGCCTCCTCCGAAGCCTTTCGCTCAGGCGGATTCTAGAGAAACTTCGAGGGGTTGAAGCGGCAGTAGCGGAATTCGTATTCGAGGACCAGGTTGTTGGTCTTGCGGGCGTTGCTGTCGAGGCGCACGACCATCTTCTGGGCGGCGTTCTTTTCTTCGTGGGCCAGCTTCCGGCCCGTTGCTTCGAGCAGGTCGATCTCGGTCTTGACGCCGTTCAGCCACTTGGTCAAGCGGGCCGCGTCTTCGGCCGGCTTCGGGACCGCAAGCAGCTGGGTGCGGGTCTTCTTCAGCGCTTTGGCGGCAGAGAAAAGCTGCTTGGAGGCGAGCTTGTACTTGCCTTCCTTCACGTGCTTGCGCACGTCTTTGAGGATCTTTTCGTTGGCTTCGGTGTTGACCTTGCAGATCGGCTCCACCTTTTCGCGGTATTCGGTGGCTTCCGCCCCCAGGGCAAATGCCGAGCTTGCGCCGACCAGCACGGCCAGACCTACCAACGACAAGATGAGCTTCTTCCGCAACATGCTTCCCTCCCAATCGCCTCGGTTCGAACGGCGTCCGCCAGGTATACCTTGCCGGGCAATGTCTCGCCCCCGCATCCGTGTTAACGCTCTTTTGTGCTGCTTAGTTGCGGTGCTCCTCGTCGGCTGTGGCGGCGGCTCGGAGGGCACCGAACGTCCTGCCCCCGCGGCGACCGAGTTCCCCTCGGCGAAGGGGAAGACGATCGAAGACCTGCTGCAGGAGCCGGGCGCGAAGCCGAGCAAGCTAGTGATCGCGCCGGCGGCGCAGGTCTTCGAAGTCGGCGAAGTGCGCTACCCGTTCGGGGTCTTCACCCGTGGCAACGAACAGGTCAGCGACGCCGACGTCGCCCTCTACTTCGCCAGGAGCAAGAAGGGGCCGGTGCAGGGGCCGCTGCCCGCCCAGGTCACCTCGCTGGAGGTGAAGCCCGCCTACCGGGCCTCCGGCAGCGAAGGTCCGGCCGAGGCGAAGAGCGTCTACGTGGTGCCGAAGGTCGACTTCAACCGCCCCGGGCCCTGGATCGCGGTCGCGATGATTAAGGGCAAGGAAGGGCTCGAAGTCTCGCGGGTGCCGACCCCGGTGGCCGGAGACAAACCGGGAGTCCCGGAGGTCGGCGAAAAGGCGCCGCTGATCCATACCCCGACCGCGGCCGACGTCGGCGGCCAGTTGGCGAAGATCGACACCCGCGTCCCTCCCGACCAGATGCACGAGGTCGACTTCGCCGAAGCGGTGGGCAAGAAGCCGATCGTGCTGGTGTTTGCCACGCCGGCGCTCTGCCAGAGCCGGGTCTGCGGCCCGGTCGTCGACGTCGCTCAGCAGGTCGCCGACGAGTACGAGGGCAAGGCCGACTTCATCCACATGGAGGTCTACAACGACAACGATCCCAACAAGGGAATCCGGCCGCAGTTGGCGACCTACCACCTGCCGACCGAGCCCTGGACCTTCCTGATCGATAGGAACGGAATCATCCGTGACCGCATCGAGGGCGCCTTTGGCGTGTCTGAACTGGAAGCGGCGATGCGGAAGATCGTTTCTGGCTGATAAGTCACGATTCGTTTACGCTCTGGCCGCGCAGGAGCCCTCTGGGAGGCAGGGTCGAAAAAACGACGCTGCAAGGAGACATATGAAGCACCGGTCGGCAGTTCCCGCACTTCTCATCGCCCTCTGTGTTGCCGTTGGCGCCTTCGCACCGCCGGCCCTGGCCGGCAAGGGCGGCGGCCACAAGAAGCACGCGAAGGCGAAGACCTTCGAAGTCTGCAAGCACGGCTGCCGCTACCGGACGATCCAGAAGGCGGTCGACGCCGCCGGCTCCTTCAAAGCGAAGAAGGGCAACGCGAAGAAGAAGGCCGTGGTGGCGATCAAGCCCGGTAAGTACGTCGAAGGAGTGGTCGTCGACGGCACCCTGAAGAAGAAGGACTTCGACGGGCTGGTGATCGAGGGGGCGAAGAAGGACCGCAAGAAGGTCATCCTCGAGGGCAAGAACGCGAAGGGCGAACTCGGTGCCGCCCAGAACGGGATCGAGGCGATCAGCGTCGACGGGATCGTGCTGAAGAACATGTGGGCGCGGAACTACCAGTCCAATGGCTTCTTTGTCCACGCCTCAAACGAAGGTGGCCAGCACTGCGACGGCTACACGATGGACAACCTGCTCGCCTCAGGCAACCGCTCCTACGGGCTCTTCGCGAAGAACTGCCTCGGCGGCAAGATGGTCAACTCCGCCGGCTACCGTCAGGGCGACTCGGCCTTCTACGTCGGCGAAACCCCTTGTGACTCGAAGAAATGGACGAACCACGGGGTGGCGCCGCCGCCGAAGCCCTGCCAGCGCAAACCGAAATGGACGCTGCTGAAGAACGACCGCAGCTACGAAAACGTGCTCGGCTACTCGGGGACGAACTCAAAGTACGTGAAGATCGTCGAATCGGCGTTCTACAACAACGGCGCCGGCATCGTCCCCAACACGCTCGACAGCGAGGGGTTCGAGCCAAACGGCTGGAACATCATCGAACGCAACGACGTGTTCTGGAACAACTACAACTACTTCCTCGCCGGCTCAGCCTTCCACACGGTCTCAGCGGGGCTGGGGCAGCTGGCGGGGGCGACGGTCAACTACCCGACCGGGGTGGGAATCGTCCTCTTCGGTAGCGCCAACACGGTCGTCCGCCACAACAACGTCTTCGGCAACTACAAGTGGGGGGTTGCCTCGTTCTCCGGCCCCGGTGAAGTCTTCGTCGCCAACGAAGGCGACGACGCCAAGAACATCAACAACCAGATCGCCGAAAACACGATGGGGCGCGAAGGGGCTGACCCCAACGGCGAATACGACTTCTGGAACGACAACACCGGCGGCGGCAACTGTTGGGGCGGCAACAGCGCCGGGGCGACCTTCGCGCCGGGCAACGGGAAAGTGGCGCTGAGCCACATCTACCCGCCCTGTCCGCAGGCCGAAGTGCTGGCCGACCAAGTGCGCAGCCTTGACACCCTGGCGGGACTGCAGATCAACACCGAAGAAACGAGCGACCCGCGCACGATCCTCGGCTACGCCGGCTCCAGCCCACCGCAGAACCAGCAGTGCAGCTGGGTGCGGCGCGTCCCCTCGCACCCGTCCTTCCAGAAGTTCAAGCCGGTCGAGGTGACGCCGCAGCCGGGCGAGCTGAGTTGCAAATGAGCGGCTCGAGAGGGTGGCGCCTGCTGAGCGCCGCGGCAGCCTGCGTCGTGGTGCTCGTGCTGCTGGGCGCGAGCGCTGCCTCGGCGCAGGCGCCGAGGCCGAAGCCGACGATCGTCACCGTCAACGACTTCTTCTTCGGTCCGGACTCGGTGACGATCCAGAAAGGCCGGGCCGTGAAGTGGGTCTGGTCGAGCACCAACACCTATCCCCACGACGTCCACCTCAAGCAGGGCCCGAAGAACTTGAAGGAACGCGGCTCCTATTCGACTCATACCACCGCCGTCACCGAAGCCAGCTTCAAGAAAACGTTCGAACGGCCCGGGACCTATCGCTACATCTGCACGGTCCACCCGACGCTGATGAAGCTGACGCTGGTGGTGAAGAAATGAAGCGCTGGGCAGCGGTGAGCGCGGCCGCGGTGCTGCTGGCGGCGGCGATGGCCTTCCCGGCCGCGGCAGGAGCGACCAATACCCGCGTCTCGATCGCCTATTACAAGTGGTCGAACACTGAAGTCCACGTCGACCTCGGCGAGAAGGTGACCTGGGACTGGCTCGGCCCCGACCTCGCCCATTCGGTGACGGGCGTCTCGGCCGACGCCAAGCCGTGGGACTCAGACCCCCACACCGACGCCCCCTTCCACCGCGCCGGCTACAGCTACACGATCCAGTTCAACGAACCCGGCACCTACACCTTCCAGTGCAAGCTGCACCCGGTGGTGCGCGGCAACGTGATCGTCTCCGACGTGCCGGGGGACCCAAACTCGGACCCGGGCCCGCAACCCCCGCTGAACATCGACGTCACCCCACCCAAGCTGGGCCCGGTGAAGCTGACCAAGCACCAGGCGCAGGGCGGCGCAGGAATCCCCCTCAACGCCAAGGTCAGCGAGAAGGGGCACCTGGAAGCGCAGTACTACCGCTTGACGGGAGGACATCGCGCCTACGCAGGGTTCGCTAGTTGGAAAACCAAAGCTGGCGTCAACCACCTCAAGCTAGGCGCGCGCTGGAAGCGATTCCC
>DASSNA010000061.1:0-9711 GCA_035688445.1 Solirubrobacterales bacterium
GCCTGGCGTGCCGGCACCGGCGTTAGCCATAGCCCGCTCGCCGCTGCGAGGGCCGCGCCGTTGGCGGCGATCGCCGCGAAGATGAGAAGGGTCACTGCCACCACCGAGCCCGTCAATGCTCGGTGACCCCTGCCGGGCCGAACGGTCATCGGCGAGATTCTACCCACGTACTCAGCGGTACCGAGTGCTTGTCAGACCAAGGCCTATGCGGCCTGAGGTAAGTACTGCTGCCAGGCCGCTGGGATTTTCGGGCTGGCGACCTGGATAAAGACCGTCGGCGGTGGCGCCTTCGGGGTCTTGGCGGGGTGCATGTGAATCTCGCGCGGCAGACGGTTGCCCTTGCGGCGGTTGCAGGAGGCGCAGGCGGCGACGATGTTCTCCCAGACCGATAGGCCGCCGCGGGAGCGGGGGATGACGTGGTCGACGGTGAGCCCGGATTTGGTCGAGCCGCAGTACTGGCAGGTCCAGGAGTCGCGGGCGAGGACGGCGCGGCGAGTGATCTTGCGGCGGTGCGCCTCGCGCGGGATCCGTACGTAATTGACGAGCCGGATCACGTCGGGGCGCTCCATCGTCAGTCGCTCCGAGTGGAGCGCGGCGCCCTTCCTTTGCTCGAGAAGTTCCGCCTTTTCCTTCAGGAGGAGGACAGCGGCCCGTCTCAACGTGCAGACGTTGATTGGCTCATACGTCGCGTTGAGTACCAGGACCCTGGCCATGCTGCCCGGAAATTGTAGGGACCAGCGGATAGGAACCGAGAATCCGGACCGATTCGGCCTTACTCCGCAGCTGCGTGATCGCCTCCGCGACGGCCGGCTCGGTCTCCTTTCCCTCGAGGTCGCAGAAGAACATGTAGCGCCCGAGACCCTGGCGCAGCGGGCGCGACTCGATCCGCGTCAGGTTGATTCCGCGGCCCGAGAACTCGCTCAGCGCCTCCACCAGCGCCCCCGGGTGGTCGGCGCCGAGCTCGGAGAAGACAAGCGAGGTTTTCCACGGCCCCTCGCCCGCGGGCTCGGTCCCCGCTGGCGCAATCCAGACGAAGCGGGTGACGTTGTCGTCCTGGTCCTCGACCCCTTCCGCCAGCAGCCGGCAGTCGTACATCGCCGCCGCCGCCCGGGCCCCCAGCGCCGCCCACGGCCGCGTCGACTCACTGACCATCCGCACTGCCGCCGCGGTGCTGCTGACGCTGCGGCGTTCGATCTGCGGCAGCGTCTCGCGCAGGAAGCGGGCGCACTGGGCGAGCGGCTGCGGGTGCGAGAGCACCGCCTCGATGTCCTCCACCCGCACCCCCTCGCGGGCGATCAGGTGAACCCGCACCCGGTAGTCATGCTCGCCGACGATCGTCACCGCATTCACGTCGAAGGCGAGCGCGTCGAGCGTCGGCCGCACCGAGCCCTCGATCGAGTTCTCGATCGGCACCAGCGCCCGCTCCGCCTCCCCCCGCTCAACCGCCAGGATCGCGTCATGGATAGTCGAGGTGCGCAACGGCTCGAAGCCGCCATCGGGCAGCGCTTCGCCAAGAGCGTCCTCAGTAAACGTCCCAGCCGGGCCTAGGTAGGCGATGCGCATTGCGCGCTATTCAACCAGCAGCGTGTAAGTCGCTTCGTTGTTTTCGGCGAGGGTCTCACCCGGCACCGGTTCGGCTTCGACTTCAAGCGTGACTTCGCCTTTCGGCGCGGGGGTGAGCGGGATCGTCACCGTCGCTTCTTCGCCGGCGCCGATTTCTTCGATTTCGCCCTGCAGGGTGCTCCCTTCGACAGTGACGGACACCGTCACTCCGTTCTCGGTCGATTCGCCCAGGTTCTGCACCGTCACTTCGACTTCGACCCCTTCTTCGCCGGCGATCGTGGTGGCGCCGCCTTCGACCAGTTCGGAGCCGTTGACGCTGACCGTGCCCAAGCCCAGCCCGTGGACACCCGACGTCGTCGCCCCGCTGTTGCCACTAATCGCGCCGAGGGCGCTGCTGACCGTGCTCTCTTCAAGCCATTTTTCGTCGGGGAGGAAGGAGCTCTGCGGGACGTCGTGGCCGGCGATCCCCTTCGCGGCGAGGACACCGTCGATTTCCGGCCGCACCACCTGTTCGTAGACGACGTCGGAGGCCTGCAGCTTCTGCATCTGTTTGGCGATTGCCGCCATCGCCTTCTCGGCGCCGGCGTCGCCGAGCGCGGTGCTCATCTTTTCTCCGATTTCGTTCATCGCGCTGACCCGCAGCTCGTAGACGAGCTCGAGGTTCTGCTGGGCGCGCTTCATGTCACCGGGGGCGCCGAGGCTGTCGATCCGCTGGGCGTAGTTGTCCATCGCGCTGCGGTCGGCGTTGACCTTGGCGGTGAACTCGGTCACCGAGAGGCTGCCGGGTTGTTCGAGGCTGCCGAAGAAGTCTTTGCTCGTCCCTTCGGTTTCTTCGACGATCTCGGTGACCTTGTCGGCGTAGTCGCTCAGTTCTGATTCGGCGCGGGCGTCGAGGCAGCCCTTGACCCCGAGCACGATCAGGATCAGCAGCAGCAGGCCGCCGCCAAGGGCGAGGCCGCGCCGCAGCATGATCTGCTGGCGTTCGGGGCGACGATTGGGGCGCTCGCGCCGGGGGGGGCGTCGTGAGGCGAAGTCCTCCACGGGGGCGAGAGTATGAACGCTGACGTGGCCGCAACGTCAGGAGAGCCCGCAAACGGTGGGTTTTTCCCAGCGTAGTGCGCAGGAGAGCGGGTGCCAGCGACGAAAAATAGGGGGCTTTGGTCGGTTCCCTCGTGCTCAACCGCTTCTTGATCGAGCGCCGCATCGGCAGCGGCGGCTTCGGCGTCGTCTACGAGGCCTGGGACGGTCGCCTCGAGCGTCCGGTCGCCGTCAAGGCGATCGAGCAGCGGGGGGAGGCCGGTCGCCGCGTCCTCCGCGAGGCGCAGGCTGCCGCCAGGCTCAACCACCCCGGCATCGTCACCCTCTATGAGCTCGGCGAAGAGGACGGCAACGCGCTGCTCGTTACCGAGCTGGTCGAAGGTTCGACCCTCGCCCGCCTCTCCCACAACGGCGAGCTCTGCGACCGCGAGATCGGCGAGATCGGCGCTGACCTTTGCGAGGCGCTCGACCACGCCCACTCGCGCGGCGTCGTCCACCGTGACATCAAGCCGCAGAACGTGCAGGTGATCGAGGACGGGGAACCGCGGGCAAAGCTGATGGACTTCGGCGTCGCCCACCTCGCCGACGACGCGCCGCTGACCGCGGTCGGCGACGTGGTCGGCACCCTCGCCTACATGTCCCCCGAGCAGGCGGAGGGACGGCCGGCGGGCCCGGAGGCCGACGTCTACTCGCTCGCCCTCACCCTGTATGAGTGCTGGAGCGGGGAGAACCCGCACCGCCGCTCCACCCCCGCCGCGACCGCGCGGGCGATCGGCGGCAAGGCCCGCCGCCTGCGCCGCCTGCGCCCCGACTTGCCGCGCGAGCTGACCGAGACGATCGACGCCTGCCTCTCGCCGCGCCCGAACCACCGTCCTTCGCTGGAGCAGCTGGGGACGACGATCGAGGACTGCCTCGACGACCTGCCCGACCACTCGCCCGCCGGCCACGGCCACTTCGTCACCCGCGTCGGCGTGATCGCCGCCGCGGCGACGCTTGGCGGCTTCCTTGCCCTGCATGGAGCAGTGCTCCCTTAGCTCCTCAAGAGGAGCGATCTCTAGGATTTCGCCATCGGCGTTCTACGCAGTCTTGAGTCGCGAATCGAAGGCCTTGTCGAGGGGGTGTTCAGCCGTGCCTTCAGTTCGGAGGTGCAGCCGGTCGAACTGGCGCGCAAACTGGCGAAGGAAATGGACGCCCACAAGACCGCTTCGGTCCAGCGCGTTTACGTTCCCAACGAGTACACCGTCTTCCTCTCGCGCCAGGACCGCAGCAAGCTCGAAGGCTACGAGCGCTCGCTCGAGCAGGAGCTCTCCGGCTACCTACTGGAGCACGCGCGGCGGCGCGGCTACGACCTGCTGACCCGGCCCGCGGTCGAGTTCAAAACCGACAACCGCCTGCGACTGGGCGAGTTCGGGATCCAGGCGCGGCTGGTGAAGCCGCCGGCCAACGAGGGCCAGGCGCCCGAACAGGGGGAAGAGGGGCACACGATGGTCTACTCGGCGGTGCGCGAGCGCGATCGCAGCCGGCCGAAACGGCCCGAGGAGGCAGTAGGGGCGCTGGTCTCCACCCGCGCCGTCGTCTCGCTCGAGGATCGTCGCTACGTCCTCGACGGCCCGCGGGCGACGATCGGCCGCTCGAAGTCGGCCGAGTGCGTGCTCTCCGACCCCAACGTCTCGCGCCGCCATGCCGAGCTGCGGCGGGCCGAGAACGGCGACTGGCAGATCGCCGATCTTGGCTCCACCAACGGGATCAAGGTCAACGGCCGCCGCGTCTCCTCGACCCGGCTCAGCCCCGGCGACCAGGTCACCGTCGGCACCACCACCTTCACCTTCGACATCGAGCAGTAGGGCGGCTGCCGCCCTCATTAAGGTGCTGTGCGCGTGGAATACGACCCCGTATCAGTCGCACTGAAATTCGGCTTCCTCGCCGTCCTCTACCTGTTCGTGCTGGTGATCGCCCGCAGCGCGATCAAGGACCTGCGCCGGACCGTCTCGCCGGCCCCCGACGCGACCGGCTTCCATGCTGCGCCGGCCTATGCCGAGGCCCCGCGCGGCCCTGACGGTTGGCTCATCGTCGAACGGGGTGGGGGCCTCGAACGCGACCACCGCTTCGACTTGATCGGGGGGCTCTCGATTGGGCGCTCGAAGGAGGCGGACGTGCAGATCGATGATCGCTATGCCTCCAGCATCCACGCCCGCGTCTTCTCGCGCGAAGGGCGGTTTTACGTCGAGGACATGAACTCGACTAACGGCACCCTGCTAAACGGCGCCACCCTGAACGGGGAGGCGGAGCTGATTGACGGCGACAGCGTGCAGATCGGCGACACGGTCTTCAGGCTCGAGGTGGGGTGATCCGGTGACGCTGCGTATCGACGAGGAGGCGGTCCGCACTGACACCGGCCGCCAGCGCAACGCCAACGAGGACTCGTTCTTCACCAGCGCGCCGCTGTTCGTCGTCGCCGACGGGATGGGCGGCGCCCAGGCCGGCGAGGTCGCCTCGAAAGCGGCGGCCGAGTCCTTCGCCGGCGAGCTGCCGCAAGCGCCACCCGAGCGGGTCCTGGAGGAGACGATCGAGGGGGCGAACCGGACGATCCACGAGCTCGCCCGTAAAGACCCAGGCCTGGCCGGGATGGGGACGACGACCACCGCCGCGATCGTCGACCTCGAGGCCGAGGAGGTGGCGATCGGCCACGTCGGCGACAGCCGCGCCTACCGCTTGCGCGAGGGCCGCTTCGAGCAGCTGACCCGCGACCACTCGCTGGTCGAGGAGATGCGGCGCAAGGGCCAGCTCACCGACGCCCAGGCCGAGGACCACCCGCAGCGCTCGATCATCACCCGGGCGCTGGGTCCCGAACCCGAGGTCCAGGTCGACCTGCAGACCGTTCCCGCCCAGGCCGGCGACGTCTTCCTGCTCTGCTCCGACGGGCTGACGACGATGCTGGGCGACGAGCAGATCGCCCGCGTCCTTACCCGCGCCACCTCGCTGCAGGCGGCGGTCAAGGCGCTGGTCGACGAAGCCAACCGCGCCGGCGGCCGCGACAACATCACCGTCGTCGCCTTCCGGGTCGAGGACGCCGCCGCGCCCTCACGGGCGCCGGAAGGGGCGACCCTGATCGGCCCCGACGCCGAGCGCGAGGGGCTGACCGCGACCGAGGTGAAAAAGCGCGCCGCCGCCGAGGCCGCGCGCCAGCGGCGCGAGGATCTGGCTGCGCAGCCGCGGCGCCGCGGCCTGCGCCGGGCGGCGATGGTGCTCGGGGTCGTCCTGGTGCTGGCGGCGCTCGCCTTTGGCGCCTGGTACGGCAACCGCCAGATCTGGTTCCTCGGCACCGACGATGCCGGCCGCGTAGCCCTCTACCGCGGCGCTCCCTATGAACTGCCGTTCGGGATCAAGCTCTACAGCGAGCGCTACGCGATCCCGGTCCAGACCGAATCGCTGCCGGGGCGGCGCCAGGACGCGGTCACCGGCCACGACTTCCGCTCCCGCGACGACGCGGTCACGCTGCTCGAAGAAATCGAAAAGACCAAGGGGCTTCGTTGACGTCTGCCCGGAACCGGGAGCTGCTCGCCCTGGTTCCCGTCGCCGTCCTGCTCACCGCCGGCTTCGCCGCCGTCTTCTCGCAGGAGAGCGCCCAGCTCGGCAACCTCAGCCTCACCTACGGTCTTTACTTCTTCGCCGTCTGCCTGGCGACCCACGTCTTCCTGCGGTTCCGGCTCCCCAACGCCGACCCCTATCTGTTCCCGCTGATGGCGACGCTGACCGCCTTCGGCTTCGTGATGATCTACCGGATCGACGAAACGCTGGCCCGCGACCAGGCCAACTGGTTCCTGCTCGGGCTGGTCCTCTTCGCGCTGACGATCTATTTCCTGCGCGACTACGAGGTGCTCGAGCGCTACCGCTACACGATCGCGATCGGCGGCCTGCTGATCTTGCTGGCGCCGCGGCTGCCGGGGATCGGCCAGCAGGTCAACGGCGCCTACCTGGGGGTGAAGGTCGGGCCGATCGCCTTCCAGCCGGCCGAGTTCACCAAGATCGCGATCGTCGTCTTCCTCGCCAGCTACCTGCGCGAGCACCGCGAGGTGCTGATCGTCGGCGCCCGCCGCGTGCTCGGGGTGACGCTGCCGCCGCTGAAGCACTTTGGGCCGATGCTGGTCGTCTGGGGTGCCTCGATGTTCATGCTCGTCTTCATCCGCGACCTCGGCAGCTCGCTGATGTTCTTCGCCGCCTTCCTCGCTCTGCTCTACGTGGCGACCGGCCGCTTCTCCTTCGTCGTGATCGGGATGGCGATGTTCCTGGTCGGCGCCTGGTTCTTCGCCGCGACCGTGCCCCACGTCCATGACCGGGTCGAGATCTGGCTCCATCCCTACAACGAACCGGAACGGAGCGGCTACCAGATCTTGCAGTCGATCTTTGCCCAGGCCGACGGCGGCCTCTTCGGCAAGGGCTTTGGCCAGGCGCTGATCAGCCAGCCGGGCGGCACCGGCACGGAACTGCTCCCAGCGGCGCAGACCGACACGATCTACTCGCTGATCGTCAACGAGGTCGGCCTCTTCGGCGCCTGCGGGGTGATTCTCGTCTATCTGCTGATTACCGCCCGTGGCTTCAAGGTTGCGCTGCTGGCCAATGACGGCTTCTCGAAGCTGCTGGCGACGGGGCTGACCGCGGTTTTCGCGATCCAGGCCTTCGTGATCATCGGCGGCGTCACCCGGGTGATCCCGCTGACCGGCGTCACCCTGCCCTTCATCAGCTACGGCGGCAGCTCGATCGTCGCCAACTTCGTGCTGCTGGCGCTGCTGCTGCTGATCTCCGACCGTGCCCGCCGTGAAGCGGCTGAACCGGCCGGTCGCGCTGCGCTGGGAGCGCCGCTGTGAACCGGCAGATCGTCAAATTGTTCGCCTTCATCGTCGTCCTCTTCGGCATCCTGGTCGGCTTCACGTCCTACTGGTCGGTCTTCGACGCGAAGGCGCTGAAGGAAAAGGAAGTCAACCGGCGGCCGCTGCTGGAGCAGCAGCAGATCCGCCGCGGTCGCATCCTCGCCGCCGATGGCACCTTGATCGCGAAGTCGGTGGGGAAGGGGACGGGCTCGGCGAAGCGCTACGTGCGGCGTTATCCGGAAGGTGCCCTCTTCGGCCACCCGATCGGGTACAGCTACGTCCGCTACGGCGATTCCGAATTCGAGCAGTTCCACAACGAAGAACTGATCGGCGAAGAATCGGAATTCGGCTCGATCCTCGACGAAATCCTCGGCCACACCCAGGAAGGCAACGACATCGTCACCAACATCGACACGGAAGCGCAGAAGGTAGCGATGGCCGACCTGCAGGAAGGTGGCCACTTCGGCGCTGTGGTTGCGATCGTCCCGCAGACGGGGGAAGTGAAGGTGATGGCTTCGAACCCGACCTACGATCCGAATCGAATCCCGCTCGAACTGCCGAAGCTGAACACCAACAACATCGAAAGGCCGCTGTACAACCGCGCTACCCAGGGGCAGTATCCCCCCGGCTCGACTTTCAAGGTGGTGACCGCGGCGGCGGGCCTCGAAAGCGGTGTAATCACGCCGGAAACGACGATCAACGCGCCGGGGTCGCTGGAAGTCGAAGGGACGCCGCTGCAAAACGACTTCAACACGGACTGGGGCTCGATCACCCTCGACACCGCGCTGACCAACTCGGTCAACACCTGGTTCGGCCAGCTCGGCCAGCAAGTCGGCCAGGACGCCCTGTTCGAACAGATGGAAAAGTTCGGCTTCAACGCGACGCCGGCGATCGACCTGCCCAGCGAAGAGCTTTCGGTGAGCGGCCTCTTCGACGAAGAACGCGGCCTTCTGCACAAGAACGACCCGGTCGACCTCGCCCGGATGGCGATCGGGCAGGAGCGGCTGCTGGCGACGCCGCTGCAGATCGCCGAGGTCGCCTCCGCGATCGCCAACGGCGGCAAGCTAATGAAGCCGCAGATCTGGAACCGGGTGATCAACTCCGACGGCCGCGTCGTCGATCGGCTCAACCCCTCCGTCTACAGCGAAGCGGTCACCGCCCAGACGGCGGAAGAGCTGACGACGGCGATGGAAGGCGTGGTCAGCGCCGGGACCGGAACCAACGCGGCGATCCCGGGTGTCCCCGTCGCCGGCAAGACCGGCACTGCGGAAACGCCTGGCAGCGAAGCCTGCGGCGGCGGCGAAAACGAGAACCAGGCGTGGTTCATGGGCTTCGCCCCGGCGAACGAACCGAAGATCGCCATCGCCGCCTCGGTCGAGTGCACCGAAGAATTCGGCAACGACGTCGCCGCACCGATTTTCCGTGACGTCGCGGAAACGATCCTGAACGGAGAATGAGGAGGAACGGTGGCTGAAATAGCCGAGGGCAGCATCATCGACAACCGCTACCGGGTCCTGCGCAGGATCGGGGCCGGGGGGATGGCCGACGTCTGGCTGGCCGAAGACACGCACCTGCAGCGGCAGGTGGCGCTGAAGGTTCTGCACCGCCGCTACCTCCAGGACTCGCAGTTCGTCGAGCGCTTCCAGCGCGAGGCCGAGCACGCCGCCGGGCTGCAGCACCCCAACGTCGTCGCCGTCTTCGACCGCGGCCAGGACGGCGAGGTCAACTACATCGCGATGCGCTACGTCAAAGGCCCGACGCTAAAGGAGCTGATCGACCGCGGCCTGACCCCGGAGCAGGCGGTGCCGCTGGTGCGCCAGGTTCTGGAGGCGGCCCGCTTCGCCCACCGCAACGGGATCGTCCACCGCGACCTGAAGCCGCAGAACGTGATCGTCGACGAGGAGGGCAAAGCGGTCGTCACCGACTTCGGCATCGCCCGCGCCGGCGTCTCCGAGATCACCCAGACCGGTTCGGTGATGGGGACGCCGCACTACCTCTCGCCCGAGCAAGCCCAAGGGCACGACGTCACCTCGGTCTCCGACCTCTACTCGATCGGGGTGATCCTTTACGAGGCGTTGACCGGCCGCGTCCCCTTCGAGGGCGAAAGCGCGGTGGCGGTGGCGATGAAACAGGTCTCGCAGACGCCGCAGCGGCCGAGCTCGATCAACCCGCGGATCTCGCCGGCGCTCGACGCGGTGGTGATGCGGGCGCTGGAGAAGGACCCGGGCCAGCGCTTCCAAAG
>DASSNA010000044.1:0-2426 GCA_035688445.1 Solirubrobacterales bacterium
TGAGTCAACCGAAGTTCGCGGCTCTGATGGGGATCAGCGTAGGCACTCTTCGGAACTGGGAACAGGGGCGGCGCAAACCGGAGGGCAGCGCGCGAGTGCTGTTGCGGGTCGTCGAGCGGCATCCGGAGGTGGTGCTCGAGACGGTCGGCAGCGGTCTGGAAGAGGCGCCGAACGCTGGGGCGCAGCGGACGGGCGATCTGCCGAGACGCGTTGCCCGTCGCTGAGCTTCACCCTGCTCCAGGGGGCCCCCCTTCCCGGTCCAGGAGGCCGTCTAGTCCCCGTACTTGATCGGCTCGCCCAGGGCGTCGAGCGAGAAGTTGGCCATGATCTGGTGGCCGTTGAAGTCGAGGACGCGCACGTCCTCGTCCCCTCCTTCGAGATCCTTCGAGATGTTCTCGAAGGAGCGCTCGTAGCGCTCTTTCACTGCGTCCAGGTGCACCTCGTAGGCGATGAACTTGTCGATCCCCTTGTAGTGCAGCTTGTCGATCAGCCGCTCGTCGGTGAGCGCCGGATAGGTGGACAGCATCAGGATCGGGCCGCTGCCCGTGAAGATCAGATAGGCGCGCATCGGATGGGTGGCCATCGCTCTCCTCTCGCCGGTCGGTTCTGTCTCAAAGTAACGATCCGGACGCCGGACTGTCAAGGAAACGGGCACCCCGGGTAGAGTGGGCGCCATGGAAATGGACGAGACCGAGCCGAGGCCGCCGGCGGTGGTGCTGGTGCGGCCGCGCGAGGAGGGCAACGTCGGCGCGGCGGCGCGCGCCATGGCGAACATGGGCCTTTCCGAGCTGATCCTGGTCGAGCCGGCGGCGGCGCTCGGCAAGGTGGCGACCGCCTTCGCCGTCGGCGCCCGGCCGGTCCTCGACCGCGCCCGCCGCGCCCCCGACCTCGGCGCGGCGCTCGCCCCCTTCCGCCGCGTGGTGGGGACCACCTCGATCCGCGACCGCCGCTGGGAGGTGCCGCTGCTCACCCCGCGCGAGCTGCCGGCCCACCTGGCGGCCGACCCGCCCGGCACCCCGACCGCCCTCGTCTTCGGTCCCGAGGTGGGCGGGCTCACCAACGACGAGCTGGCGCTCGCCAGCCTGATCGTCACCGTCCCCTGCTCCCCCGTGCAGCCCACCCTCAACCTGAGCCAGGCGGTGCTCGTCCTCGCTTACGAGCTGTTCCAGGCCCGGAGCGCCCAGGCGACGGAGCTCGCCGTCGGCCGGCCCGAGCCGCCGGCCACCACCGCCGAGGTCGACGGCCTCTTCGACCACCTGTCGGGGGTGCTGCGCCGCGTCGGCTTCGCGCGCGACGACTCCTTCGCCGGCGTGCTGCGCGACCTGCGCCGCCTCGCCGCGCGCGCCGCGCCGACCAGCCGCGACGTGGCAGTGCTGCGCGGCATCTGCCGCCGCACCGAGGGGGCGTTGGAGCGTCCTGGACAGGAGTAGGGGTGGGCCCGGTGTCCCTGCTCGTTACTCGTCGACGTCGGGCATGTTGATCTTCGGCGAGAAGCCGCGCGCGACCATCTGGTAGGTCAGCGCTGCCATGCAGCGGCGGGCCACCTTGCGCACGCTCGACGGGTGGTAGCCCATCTGCTCGGCCACCTCGGAGGAGTCGTAGCCGAGGCCGTAGCGCAACTGCAGCAGCTTGCGGCAGCGCGGCGGCAGCTCGTCGAGCAGGTTGTTCAGGTCCCAGAGGAGCTCGGCGCGCTCCTGCGGCGCGGCGACCGGCTCGGAGAGGAGCTCGAGGATCGCGGTGTCGACCGAGTTGTAGAGGGTGTTGCGCTTCTTGCGCCAGTAGACGACGCAGCGGTTGCGCAGGGTGACCAGCAGCCAGGCCTCGGGGTCCTGGATGGTCTCCCACTTCTGGATCGTCGAGATGAGGGCCTCCTGGACGAGGTCCTCCGCATCGTGCGCCGGAACCCGGTAGCGGCCAAGCACCTGCTTCAACCTGGGGCGGAGTCGCCGCAGGAGCTCATCCAGAGACTCCCTGCCTATCGGTTGATCAGACACAGCCATTCGGAGTTCGCTTTCTGGCGCGAGCAGTCCGCTCCAACTCAGGCCAGCAATGATAAACCCGGGAAGGGGCCCTTGCCCACCCAGGAGGCCGATCGGGTTCTGGTCGAGCCGTCAAGCAGGAGGATGATAAACTCCCGCCCGCATGACTACAACTGTCCAAATCCGCCCCCTGGTCTCCCGCAGCCTGCAGCGAGCCCCGATCATCGGCGTCGTCCGTACCCCCTCGCGTGAGGAGGCGGGGCGCCGCGCTCGGCTCTTCGCCGCGGCCGGCCTCGAGCTCGTCGAGGTCACCTTCTCCGTGCCCGGGGGCTCCGGCCTCGTCCGCGAGCTCCTCGCGGAACGCACGGGCGACGGCCCCCCCTGGATCGGCATGGGCACCGTCACCACCGCCGCTCGCGCCCGCGAAGCGGTGGCTGCCGGAGCCGA
>DASSNA010000055.1:0-13096 GCA_035688445.1 Solirubrobacterales bacterium
ACGGCGCGCGAGCTCAGCCTCGCGGCGGGGCTCGGGCGCGAGGCCCGCGGCGCGGTCGAGGTCGAAGCGGCGATCGCCCACAGCACCGGCAGCTGGGGGACGGCGCTGGCCGACGAACTCGGGCTCTCGCTGCGCGCCCCCGACCTGGCCGAGACGCTCTTCGACGGCCACCTCTGTGTCGCCGAGATCCTCGTCAGCGGCGGCGAGTCCCACGCGGCGCTACGGGAGGTCGGCGAAGAGCTGCACACCAGCTCCCTGCGCTCGGGGGCGCGCCGGGCGCAAGCCTTCGCGGCGACGCTGCTAGGTGAGGTGGCGCTGGCCGCGGGCCGGCTCGAGGAAGCGGAGGAGCGGCTGGGCGAGGCAGTGCGGGTCAGCCGCGAGATCGGGGCGCTGACCAGCGAGTCACTGGCCAGCCTGCGGCTCGGGGAAACGGCACGCGCGCGGGGTGAGGAGGAGCGGGCCGAGGCGCTGCTCGCCGATGCGCTCTCGCTCTCGCGCTGGTCGCCGCTCGTCCGCCACCTGCAGCCGCTGACCTACTCGGCGCTCGTCCTCCCACCCGGCGACCCGGAGCTCGGCTGCCGCTGGCTCGGGCAGGCAGAGGCGGAGCTGGCCGAGGTCGAGAACGCCTGCGTGTACTGCGGGGTCACCTTCAACCTGGCGGCGGCGGTCGCGGCGGCACGGACCGGCGAGGCCGAGGCGGCGGCCGCTCACGTCGCGGCGGCCGAGAAGGACGTCGGCCTCTGGCCCGAGGGTGCCTGGCACGCCAGCCTCGAGGAGGCGCGAGGCGAGGTCGCGCTGGCGCGAGGCGAGGACGAGGCGGGACGGACGCTGCTGTGCTCCGCCCAAGAGGACTTCGCCGGGCACGAGCGCCAAGTCGCCGTCGAGCGCGTCGCCGCCCGCCTCGCCGAAATCGCCTGATCCGGCCAGGGAAGGTTTCGGGAAGGGTCGCTCTCCTACCTTCGTCGGGTCAATTCGATCCACGAAAGGAAAAGGCTATGAAGACCTATGTGATCTTCCGCCGCGAGGGCTGGAGCGATCCCGAGGCATTGGAAGCTGCTGCCAAGCGCTCGCGCCAAGTCGGCGATGAGGAGATGCCCGAGGAGGTGCGCTGGATCCGCAGCTATGTGCTGGCGGAGAACGGCCGCGTCGGCACCGTCTGCATCTACCAGGCGGTCAGCCCCGAGGCGCTCCGCAAGCACGCCTCCCGGGCCGACATCCCGGCCGACGAAATCATCGAGGTGGTCGACACCGTCTACGTGCGGCCCGACCCGGAGACGGTCTCGGCTTAGGGAGCGGCGGCGCGGCGGCACTTATGTACCCACAGTTTTATGTGGATACCTACTGATGCCCCGCGCCGCCGCTCGGCTTAGGTTCGTCTCGGCTGATGCGGCGCAAAGACTCAAAACATTTCCTGGCCGAAGCGTGGGCGTTCATCGCAATAGCGGTCATAGCCTTTGTCGGCGGCCTGCTGATCGGCGACCTCGGCAGCTCGACGAAGACCGAAACCGTCCACATCTCGGCGGCCGAAGAAGCGACGGAAGCCGAAGCAGGCGCCGAAACCGAAGAACCAGCCCCGGAAGAAGCCACCGCGGCCAGCCCCAACGCCCAGCTCTTCACCAGCGCCGGCTGCGGCTCCTGCCACACCCTCTCCGCCGCCGGCACCACCGGCACCACCGGCCCCAACCTCGAAGAATCCCTCGCCCCCGACGACAACACCGCGGGCATCGAAGAGATGATCGTCAACCCGAACACCGAGATCGTCGAAGGCTATCCCCCGAACGTGATGCCCCAGACCTACGGCCAAACCCTCTCCAAAGCGGAAATTCACGAACTAGCCGAATTCCTCGTCGAAACCACCCCGGCGAAACCGAACCCGTAATTCAAAGGATCTTCGCGGGCGCTTAGAAATCTGCCGCAAGGGAAAGATCGGGGAGACAGGATTTGAACCTGCGACCGCTCGGCCCCCAGCCGAGTGCGCTACCAGACTGCGCCACTCCCCGTGGGGCTTTCATTTTGACGGATTGGGCGGCTCGGTGCCTATGGGAACGTCTGTTCGCCTTTATATGTTGCGGTCCATGGGAAGATGCTCGCGCTGCAAGGCGGAGAAACCAGATACGGATTTCGCCTGGCGTCGGCGAGAGCGAGGGCAGCGGGACACCTACTGCCGCCCCTGCCGCGCCGAGTACAAGCAGCAGCATTACCGGGCACATAAACAGCGCTACATAGACGCGGCGGCGCGGCGGAAGAAGGCTCAGCTCGAAGAGAGGTTCGTCTTCCTGATGGACTACTTCCGCGAGCATCCATGCGCGGATTGCGGCGAGACCGACCCAATCGTCCTCGAGTTCGACCACCTGCGGGACAAGAAGTTCACGATCGCGACCGGCATCCGGAACCGCAACTGGAATGACGTGCTCGACGAGATTGCAAAGTGCGACGTGGTTTGTGCAAACTGTCATCGACGTCGCACCGCAAAGCGGGGCGATTTCCTTCGCGCGGCGGTAGCTCAATGGTAGAGCCTTAGCCTTCCAAGCTAATGATGCGAGTTCAATTCTCGTCCGCCGCTCTTTGAGACGAACGCAGGCAGGTAGCTCAAGACGGGGCGACTTTGTTGCCTCCTGGTTTGCAAAGTCGCCACGAGCGCTGGCGCTCGCCCTTGTCGCCCTCCTCCTCTTCTCGCTCGCAGGCTGTGGGAGCTCGGATGGCTCGAGCGGCGGCAACTCCTCCCCCTCCTCCGGATCCGGCTACGTCGACTGGCCGTTCTTCGGGCGCATCCCGGAGCGGACGCACTACCTGCGCGCGGGGGAGCGAGCGCTCGACCCGCCGCTGAAGCAGGCCTGGTCGATCAACACGCACGCGCTGATCGAGTTCCCGCCGGCGATCCACAACGGGGTCGCGTATGTGATCAACAAGTACGGCAACGGCAAAGCGGTGCGGCTGCGCGACCGCAAGGTGCTGTGGGAACTGAACGTCCGGCCCAGCAACAAAGGCAAGCCGAACTTCCTCACCGCTCCCGTCTACTACGAAGGTGCCGTCTACGGGGCCTTCGTAGACGGGCACGTAGCCGCCGGTGACGCGGAAACCGGCAAGAAACTGTGGGTGCGGAAGCTGAACGCGCACCTCGAATCCTCGCCGCTGGCGTTCGACGGGCTGCTCTACCTCGGCACCGACACCACCAACCTTGTCGCGCTGCGGGCCTCCGACGGCAAGACGGTGTGGAGCTTCAACTCACCCGGGGCGATCAAAGCCAGCCCCAGCTACGACGACGGCCGCGTCTTCGATGCCGATTACCAGAGCGGGGTCTTCGCGCTCGACGCCAAGACCGGCAAGCCGATCTGGCGCACCAACACGAGCAAGGTGCCGCCCTTCGGCCGTGGCGGCTTCTTCTCCTCCCCCGCCGTCGCCTTCGGCCACGTCTATGTCGCCCGCGACGACGGCACCGTCTTCGCTCTCGACGAGAAGACCGGCAAGGTCGACTGGTCCTTCGCCACCGGCGACTTGGTCTACGGCTCGCCCGCCGTGGCCCGCGTGCCCGGCACCCCGCCCACCGTCTACATCGGCTCCGAAAACGGCAAGTTCTTCGCCCTCGACGCGCGCACCGGCAAGCCGCGCTGGCGCTACAACGTCGGCGGCCCGATCCCCGGCACCGCGGTCGTGATCGGCCACACCGTCTACACCTCCAGCTTCAAGACCGACGAAACGATCGGCATCGACGTCCGCACCCACCGCCCCACCTTCCACATCAAGCAGGCCGGCTACACGCCGATGATCTCTGACGGCAAGCGCCTCTACCTGATCGGCCTCTTCGACCTGATCGGCCTCGAACCGGCGAAGCGCTGAGCGGGCAGCGGCTCCGGCGGCCTCAGAGGAGATCCGCAAGCGACTGGAACAAGTGCGCGACGAATTCGCCCAGGCTGGCCAGTTCCAGCAGCTCCTTCACCGCCACCAGGATCAGCAGCGCGAAGCCCAGTCGTTTCGTGTAGTGGGCAACCAGCCCCCGGACCTTCGCCGCCGCGCCTTCGGCCTCATCGACCAGACCGCCGGATAGGGGCTCGCTGGTACCCGGCAAGGGCGACCTCAGCCCTTGCAGGAAGGCGATGCCGAAGTCGACGATCAGCGCGGACACGCAAAGGGTCGCGACGCCGAGCGGGAGCCGGGCGGCCAGGTCCGACGGGGCCGCCAGCCCAAGCATGCCCGCCAAGACGACCAGCGGGGCGACGACGATCATCTCGCGGGTAAAGATTCGCCGCCGGGCGTCGGCGAGGGCGTCGGCGAGCGTCTCCGCCTTCCCGATCGGTTCATAGCTCTGCTCTCGGCCCCGCATCCGCTCCCGCCAGTCTTCGGGGTCGGTGACCGACCGGGACTGCTGGTGCGCCCAGAACCCCAGCATCGCCAGATAGACGCCGGCGGCGGCGACCGAGCGCTGCGCCACGCTCAGGTCGTTGATCCCGCAGCTCAAGGCCCAGGCGAAAGCCAGGGCGAATGCATGGGGGACCACCGAGAGGCGCCCGGTCACCGGCAGCGCGACCTCCAGCGAGTCCGGCCCCGAGGGCGTGTCTTCGATGCCGAGGGCAAGCACCCTGATCCGCGCGTGGCGCCAGGGCCTGGTCCCCGCCAGGACCAGCGCGCATGCTCCGGCCAGGAGCAGGACGTCCTTCGTCTCGCCGACCCGCACGAGGAACGGCAGAGCGCTGAAAGCAGCCAGACCAGCTGCCATCAACTCCAGGACGTGGTAGTGCGTCATCTGCTCGAACCGGTAGAGGTTGTTGCAGGCGATCGCGCCCGCCGCCGCAACCGCTATCGCCCCCGCGATGGAGGACACGAGGCCCAGCGAGAGCCCCTGACCCCAGGGCCGCACCAGGACGAAGGAGGACACGACCAGCACGAATATCGCGGTTTGCCGCTCGATCGGAACCACCCCCGCATCCTTCGCCAGCGAGAGGCCGAGGAGGAGCCGCGCCCATAGACCCAGGAACAGTGCAAGCAGCAGAGGTCCGAGGGCGAGGCCAGCGAAGAAAGTGCCGCCGGTAAGCAGCCGATCGACTAGTTCGGGCCCGGGGCCGGCACCGAAACCCTCCGACATCGGCGGGGCCAGGGCCAAAACGACCCCGAGCAAAGCCGCCGCGGCGATGCCGCTGAAGGCGAGCGCCGAGCCAGGAGAAGCCGCCCGTTTCCAGGCACGGCGCAGGAGGCTGCGGGAGCGCTGCGGCAAGCCGCTGGGAAGCGGCGCCACCAGCCCGCGCTCGTGGAGAAAGGCGAAATACCCGCGCACATAGCGATCGGCAATCCGCCAGCGCCAAGGTGGGATCTCCGTTTTCCGCTTGTCGCTCCGCTTCCAGGAGCTGTAGGCCCGAGCCACCCGGTCGACGTCGACGAGGGTCGAGAGCTCGGACGCGTTCATCACGAACTTCAGGGACTCGGTCAGCGCGTCTTCGTCGGGAATCTTGTCGTAGCGCTCGCGCATGGCTTCCGCGTATTCGACGATCAGCCCCTCAGCGGTGCTCGAAACCGGAAGCGCCGGAGCGGGGATGGCGTCCGGGTCGGGAGCGGGAAGCGTGGGCAGCGCCAGCCCGATCTTCGGTTCGTCCACTTCCACCTGGTGCTCCAAGGAAACGAAGAGGTCGTCCAGGGCGGCCGGCTCAGCCCCCTTGATGACGTTCGAGCAGGCTTCGCTGACCAGGTTGGCCTCCACCTCTCGCTTCAGGTCCTCGACCTCGGTCTGGTAGGCAGACATGAACTTCGCTCCCGCCGTCTGACCCACCCTGAAGCGGGTGCGGCGAAGCCCGGTCTCCATCTGCTGAGAAGCCTGGTCGATCGTCTCCGAGGCGATCGACCAGCTGGAACGCCGCACCCAGGAGGTCCAGCTCGAGTCATAGGGCGGCGGCTCCGGTGCCCTGGAGCTGGTGGCAAGCGTTCCCGCCTCCACCCTTCCCAGCAGCCCGCCCTCACCCTCATCGCCGGAGAGGTCCTGGCGAACGCCGGCAACGGTCGTCTCGGCTGCGTCGATCGAGACCGGGACTGCCGCGTCCGCCGACGTCACGAGGGCCAGCCGCAGAGCCGTGGCGACGTCGTCCGGGCGAGAGCGGTCGAGCGCCCGCAGAAACTCGAGCGCCCGCGCCTCGGCCGCTGCCCGGTCTGCCGCTTTTTGCCGCTCGTTGAACTCCTTGCGGCGCTTCTCGTTGGCCACGGCGGCTTGTCGCAGGACCTCCTCGAGGTAGCGGGCGAACTGCTGCCGCGCGTCCGGGAGCGACTGGCCGATGCACTTTCCCGCCAGCTCCCGAGCCTCTCCGTTGGGGCGCTGCACGACCTCGACCAGGTCATCGGCGATCGCGGTCACCGTCGCCAAGGACGTCGGCCCCGCGAAAGAGAGGGCCGGGTAGCGGGTAGCGAGAAGGCGATCAGCAAGGAAACAGACGAAGCCGGGGGTAAGTCGTCCCTCTCCCTTCACGCCGAGGCGCTGGCGCCACTCGTGGAGCATCGTGATCGCTTTCCCATGAGTCTGGCCCTCGCTCACCGCATAGGCGAAGATCTGCAGCCTCTGCCTTCGCACGGTCCGCTGCGCCCCCGCCAGCACCCGCTTGAAGGTGTTCGCATCGAGCGTTTCGCCAGGGGCCCAGTTCCTTAGGATCGACTTGATCCGCTCAGGGGCGATTTCGCGCATCAGCGGGTCTTCGGGGTAATTGATGAAACGGGCCGAGTAGGGCTCCCCTTCGCGACCGACCCGCCCCAGCAGCTGCCGGTCCACCCGGGCCTCGAGGGAGTGGCCGAGGACCAGCAGCATCGCGCCGCCCGCCTCTCGCGCCGCCGGCGAGAGCCGGATGTCGACGCCCCGGCCGGCGAGCCGGGTCGAGACGATGGTCACCCCGGGCCGGCCGGCGCTCTCGAAGACCTGCTCCGCTGCGATCGTCTCGTCGGTGACCGGGCGGACATGCACGCCCTGGACGTAGGGCGAGACGATCAGCCGCTCCGCCACTTCCTGAGCCTCGATCGTCGAGCTGGCGGCGATCAGGATCGGGCGCCGTGAGCCGTGCTCGGCAACTTCCGCTTCCACTATCTCGTGGGCGATCTCACGGGTCAGGGTGACGACCTCGGGCAGCCGCCCCTCCTGGCGGGGGCGTCGAGGCGGAACGACAGCGGGTGGAAGCCTGAGCAGCATCACGTATTCGAGCGCCTCCTCGATAATCGTCCCGGAAGCCCCCGCGATGTGGCTGAAGCGCCTCAGCAGGGTAATCCCGTCGCCGAAATGGCGGACGACGTAGTGCGGCTGGGGCGGCAACCCGCGGGAGGCCTCCAGCGGCCCCACCCACGTCGATCGCCGGTGGGGGGTGTGCCAGCCGGTGTTCGGGTCGATCGGAACCACGGCCCGGTCGCGGATCTCGTAGTCATGCCCCTCCCGGGCCATCCGAATCGCCACATAGGCGAGCTCCACCGCCCGCAGGAGCAGCAGGCGATCGATGGGACGCAGCTCGCCATCTCCCATCAAAGCGGCGACGTGCGCCTCTCCCTGAGCGGTGAGCGTGGCGGAGAGATCCATCCCTGCCCCCCTCTCGACGTCCTCCTCGACCAGAGCGGCGGCGATCCGCAACGGCTCCGACCAGTCTTTGGTGGGGTCGTCGGTGTTGCGGATGATCCGGATGGATTCCGGGCTCTTTTCGAGCAGGATCGCGTCTGCCTCGTCGATCAGCAAGGCCGACCACTTCAGCGTCTGCTCTACCTCCCCGAGGTCCTCTCGCAGGCTGCGGGCGAGGAGGTCGTCGAGCGTGGTGTAGACGACCTGCGCCCGCCAGGGCGGCGATCCCTCGTCGCCTTCCCGCACCGCCTGTCCGACCGAGATCCCGAGCGCATTCCAGATCGGGAAGCAGTTGACCGCGTCGCGTGCGGCCAGATAGGGGTTGGCGCTGATGATGTAGACCTTTGGGTGGGAGCGAAGCAGGGCCAGCGCCGCCGCCCAGAGGGCGAAGGTCTTGCCCTCGCCGGTGTCCATCTGCACCAGCGTCCCCCGCAGCAGGTGGGCGGCCGTCAGCAGCTGGTGCTCGAAGAGCCGCGCGCCCCGCTCAAAGCCCTTCGGCGGGAAACGGGAGAACGCCTCCGCGGCAAGCGCGAGCGCCTCGGCGTCGCGCTTGTCGAGGTCGGCCCCGAGGAATTGAGGCAACAGGCTCGAGGCGCTGTCTTGCCGCCCGAGCTTGGGGCCCTCCACCATCTCCCTGCAGGCGGCGATCACCTCCTCGTCGCTCAGGCCCCGCAGCTCCTGCGAGGCCTTGTGGATCCGCCGCATGCAGCGTCGGATCGCGCCCCCGGAGAGCAGTTCGAAGATCAAGACGCCGTAGCGGGCACTCCTGTTCAACTGACCCGGCCCCTCACTGACCGCTCGCGGCGGGCGCGGGCTCGTCGCTTTCCGCCAATCGCCCCGCGAAAGCCGCGGCGAGCTCAGGGCAACCCAGCTGCTCGCTCAGCTCGGTCAGCGCCGTCAGCGCATCGCTCAGCGAGTCGGGGGCGGCGGCGGGCGGAATCTCCTCGAGCAGCTCGGCGGCTTGGCGGATCGTGGCCTCGCAGGTGGAACGCTCGCCCCACCGGAGCTCGGCTGGAGCGAGATCCGAGAACAGGAGAAGACGGCTGATCGGATACATAAACGCGAGGTTTTCGCTTGCCGTCCGGTAGGCCCGAAGCGCCCGCGTTCCATCGTCTTCGGCGATCCAGGTGTCGCCGATGTCCTGCCAGACGATCGCCCGAGGGAGTTGCGTGGAACCCTCGCCGAGAAGATCGAGCGCCAGCTCGTAGGCTCGGCGCGCCTGCGTAAGGCGATCGGCGGCCTCCGCCGCCCGGGCGAGTCGGTGGACAGCGATCCCCGCGCCCTCTTCAGGCGATCCGCCCCCCATCCCTTCGACGACTTCGATGCCCTCCTCGATCAGCGCCTCGAGGCTTGCCTTTTCGCCCGCCTTGGCTTCGGCCTTGATCAAAGCAGTGAGGCAATTGAGGCGATTGATCGAGGTTGAGACGAGACGCTGGGCCACGACAGCTCCCCGATAGCTCTCGAGCGCTTTTTCGTCCTTTCCCTCCTGGGTCCAGGCGTCTCCGGTCGCCAGCAGAAGGGGGCCTCGATTGGAGTCGAGGACATCCTCGCCCCCGATGCTGGCGAGACCAGCCCGATAGGCCTCCCGCGCGGTTGCCGGCTGGCCGACCGAGGCGGCCTGCCTGCCGAGGTAGTAGGCCTCTGACGTGGCCCTGAATCCCGAAGCGCTGGGGCCGCCCTGCCTCAACAGGGCAACGCCCTCCTGCAACGCGAGTGCGGCGCCCGCCGGGTCTCCCGCCTTCGCGGATTCCGCTGCCACCTGGCGCAGGGCTGCGAGACGGTACGACGGCTCCTTGGCAGGCGCTATCGCCAGTCGCAGGAGCGCGGGAAGAAGCTCACCGTTCCAGGGTGCGGAAAGCCCATCGACCACAGCCGGAGCTTATCTAAAAACTCCCCGTTTATTAAAGAACTTATTCGTAACTGGGATTCGTGGGGCTCACAACCGCCGAAGCGAAGAGAAGAAGAAGACGGGGCAGCTAGGACTCGAACCTAGAATCGCCGGTTTTGGAGACCGGTGCCTTAGCCAATTGGGCCACTGCCCCAGAGGGGTTGATCGTACCGAGCGGCGGGGTACCGGCGGCGCGCGCGGGCCGGCCGGGAAGAAGTGCGGGCGGAGGGACTTGAACCCCCACGGGCCGAAGCCCACCAGGACCTAAACCTGGCGCGTCTGCCAATTCCGCCACGCCCGCGTGGCTGGCCCGTTTGGGCCTTAACACGCGGCCAACGGCGGCGCGTCGCTGACAGATTCTATGATCGAGCCGTGGCAGTAGGAGAGGTGAGGCCCGGTTATGAACTGTGGCGCCCCAATCGGGAGAAGCCAGGTTCGGTCACGACCAAGTTCGTGGTCGTGCTGCTGCTGGCCGCAACCGCGGTGATCGCGGCGCTGGTGACGATCGGCGGCTGGTCCCTGCTCAAGGGCGGCAGCGGGATGGGAATCGTCTGCGCGATCTACGCGATCCTCTACGCCTTCTTCGCCTTCCTGGTGGCGCGCTGGAACCGCGGCATCCTGCCAGTGGCGGCGGCGCTCTCGATGATCCTCGCGATCTTCTGCGCGGTCGGCGCCGAAAGCTGGTTCAACCGCGACCGCGGCGGCTTCGAAACCGCGCTGCTGAACTCATCCTTGATCGGCCTCTTGGTGGTGATCCTCGGCCTGCTGCAGATCGTCCTCATCGCCGCGGCGCTCTACGCCTTCAACCAGGAGTGGCACGTCGAGGAGGAGCGCCCGATCGGCTCCGGCGAGGACTACGGCGCAGGCTCCTCGAGCAGCGCCCCGCAGCCGGCTTGAGCCCGCTCTATCTTTCCGGGGGCGCCGGAGTGGCGGAACTGGCATACGCGATCGACTCAAAATCGATTGCCCTTGCGGGCTTGTGGGTTCGAATCCCACCTCCGGCATCTCCGGCCTTGATGACATGAACGCGGGGTCTGGGGAGATGCTTTGGCAGCCGTCGGCCGAGCTGGTCGAGCGCTCGCGGCTAGTCGAATTTATGCGCTGGCTGGAGCGCGAGCGCGGGCTCTCCTTCAACGGCTACGACGGGCTCTGGCAGTGGTCGGTCGATGACCTCGACGGGTTCTGGTCGGCGATCTGGGAGTTCTTCGATGTGCAGGCGGACGGCGAGCCGGCGCCAGTGCTCGCCTCGCGCCAGATGCCGGGGGCGCGCTGGTTCCCGAACACGAGGCTGAACTACGCCGAGCACGCCTTCGCCGGCAAAGACGACGGCGAGGTGGCGATCCTCCACGCCTCCGAGCTGCGCGAGCTCGGGGAGATGACCTGGGGCGAGCTGCGGCAACAGGTCGCAGCGGTGGCGCAGGGACTGCGCGGACTCGGCGTCGAGCGTGGCGACCGCGTCGTCGCCTACATGCCGAATATTCCGGAGGCGATCGTCGCCTTCCTCGCCGCCGCCTCGATCGGCGCGGTCTGGTCGAGCTGCTCGCCCGACTTCGGCCCCGCCAGCGTCGTCGACCGCTTCGCCCAGATCGAGCCCAAGGTTCTCTTCGCGGTCGACGGCTACCGCTACGGCGGCAAGGACTTCGACCGCCGCGAGGTCGTCGCGCAGCTGCAGGAGGCGATGCCAAGCCTGCAGCGCACCGTTGTCCTCCCCTACCTCGACCCTGATCCCGACCTCTCGTCGCTGCGCGACGCGATGCGCTGGGACGAGCTCCTGGGCGAGGGCGAGGGCGCGGAGCTGAACTTCGACCGCGTCCCCTTCGACCACCCGCTCTGGGTCCTCTACTCCTCCGGCACTACCGGGCTGCCGAAGGCGATCGTCCAGGGCCAGGGCGGAATCCTGCTCGAGCACCTGAAGAAGCTCCACCTCCATGTCGACGCCCATCCCGGCGACCGCCTCTTCTGGTTCACGACGACCGGCTGGATGATGTGGAACTTCATCGTCTCCGGCCTCCTCACCGAGGCGGCAATCGTCCTCTACGACGGCAACCCCGGCCATCCCGACATGGGGGTGCTCTGGGACCTCGCCGAGCGGGCGCGGATCACCACGTTCGGCACCAGCGCCGCCTTCATTGCCGCCTGCATGAAGGCCGGAGTCGAGCCCGGCGCCGGCCGCGACCTCAGCGCCCTGAAGGCGGTCGGCTCGACCGGCTCGCCCCTCTCCCCCGAGGGCTTCGACTGGATCTACGAGCACCTCGGCGCCGACACCTGGCTGTTCTCGACCAGCGGCGGTACCGACCTCTGCACCGCCTTCGTCGGCGGCGTGGCGACGCTGCCGGTCTACCGCGGCGAGCTGCAGGCGCGGGCGCTGGGGGCGGCGGTCGAGGCCTGGGACGAAGCGGGTAAGCCGGTGACAGAAGAGGTCGGCGAGCTCGTAGTCACCGAGCCGATGCCCTCGATGCCGATCTACTTCTGGGGCGACGAGGACGGCACCCGCTACCGCGAGAGCTATTTCGAGATGTTCCCCGGCGTCTGGCGCCACGGCGACTGGATCGAACTAACCCAGCGCGGGACGGCGATCATCTACGGCCGCTCAGACTCGACGATCAACCGCGGCGGCATCCGCATGGGCACGAGCGAGATCTACCGCGCGGTGCTCAGCATCGAGGAGATCGTCGACGCGCTCGTGGTCGACGTGCCGCGGCCCGGCACCGACGGCTGGATGCCGCTCTTCGTCGTCCTGCGCGAGGGGGCGGAGCTGGACGAGGAGCTACCGCGGGAGATCGCCCGGCGCGTGCGCGAGCAGTGCTCGCCGCGCCACGTCCCCGATGAGGTCTTCCGGATCGAGGAGGTCCCCCGCACCCTCAGCGGCAAGGTCCTGGAGGTGCCGGTGAAGCGGATCCTGATGGGGACTCCGCCGGAGAAAGCAGCCAGCCGCGACTCGCTGGCGAACCCCGCCGCGCTCGACTACTTCGTCGAGATGGCCAAGCGGCTCGAGGCCTGAACAGCGCGCTCGGCGATCCGCTGCGCGGTCGCGCGGAGCACCGCCAGGACATGCTCGGGTTCGTAGCGCACCTGCTCGTGGGTGAAGCGGAGCTGAGTGAGGCCGGCGGCGGTGTGGACCTGGTCGCGGAGCCGGTCCCGCGCCTGCTCGGCGGGCGTGCGGTGATAGCGCAGCCCGTCGGTCTCGACGACAAGGCCTAGATCGGGCCAGTAGAAGTCGACTTCGAATTCGTTGACCCACTGGCCAGTCAGCGGAACCGGCAGGCCGGCCTTGCGGGCGAGCGGCAGAAAGCGCCGTTCGAGCTCCTCTTTGGTGAGACGAAAGGTGCGCCGGTCGAGGATGTGGCGGAGGCGGGCGACGCCAGGTTCGCCGTGGCGCTGGTCGAGCGCCGTGCGCAACTGCGGCGGATGGACGAGGTCATATTTGTCCGCCTCATTGATCGCACGCTCGATGCCCCGGCGGTCGAGGCGCAGCGAGAGGTCGATCAGGGTCTGGACGGGCGTCGTGACTGGGATGTTGTGGCGGGTGGTGGTGTCGCTCCGGGCGAGCGAAGGTCGTCGGTGAATTCGAAGGCCTGGGCGACGCCGGCGGGAGGGGCTGGGTAGGGGGATCTCGATTTCGCCGCGCCTCTCGTAGCCGA
>DASSNA010000085.1:0-6829 GCA_035688445.1 Solirubrobacterales bacterium
TCGGCGTCGGAAGCGGGGGAGAGGGGAGCGAGAGTCGCCTCGGCGGCGCCTGGTTCGCCCCCGGCCAGCTGCGCCCACGCCTGGCGGATCCGCAGCGCCATCCCGTCCGGCCCGGCGGCCGCGGCCGCGTTCCCGTAGGCAGCTGGCGCGCCGCGGTCGCCGATCGCCATCAGCAGGTCGGCCCGCGTCGCCAGCAGGTCGGCGCGCTCGGCCACCGGCGCCTGCTCGAGCTCGGCCTCGATCTTCGCCAGGGCGCCGTCGAGCGCGGCGCCGCCGGCGAGCCGCGCGTGGAAGGCGACGGCGCCAAGGCTCGGCTCCAGGCCCTGCGCTGCCAGCGCCTCGCGCAGGCTCTCGTAGGCGGCCAGCGCCCCGAGCCGGTCGCCGGCGACGAGCCGCAGTCGCATCAGCGCCCGCTGCGCCTGCTCGTCGGCGGGTTCGGCTGCCGCCAACTCCTCCCAACGCCCCGCCGCTCGCAGCGCCTCCCGGTAGCGGTCGCGCAGCTCCTCGCGGCGCTCCTGCGTCCAAGCCACGTAGCGGTCGCCTGGCAGTAGTTCGCCGCCGTAGAGGCCGGGATCGCCGCTGGCCTCGAAGTGCTCGACGTCGGTCGCCACTTCCGCCTCTGGCGCCAGTAGAACCTCGCCCTCGCGCAGGACCAGCGAGCCGGCCCCGCCGAGCGCGCCGCGGGCGTGGTGCGCCGCCTTGTGCAGGTTGGCGACCCCGGCCTCGGCGTCGAGCTGCGGCCAGAGTGCCTCGACAACCTGCTCGCGCACGAGCCGGTGTCCGGGCGCCAGCGCCAGCAGCTTGACCAGGTCCTTGGCGCGCCCCCGCGACCAGGCCGCCTCGGCTACCGGCTCGCCGTCGAGCCGGACCTCGAACCCGCCGAGGAGCGTGACCTCAATGCGCACCATCGCCCACCCCCCAAGCGGTGGCGACCACAGAGCGCGGGCCGCCACGGTCGCGGTGCTCGCAGAGGTAGATGCCCTGCCAGGTCCCGAGCGCGGGGCGGCCATCGCTCAGTGGCAGCGTCAGCGCCGGGCCGAGCAGCGCCGCCTTGATGTGCGCGGGCATGTCGTCGTCCCCCTCGAGGGTGTGGGTCCAGTACGGGGCGCCTTCCGGCACCGCGCGGTTGAACCAGGCCTCGAAGTCGCGCCGCACGTCGGCGGAGACGTTCTCACTCAGCGCCAGGGAGGCGGAGGTGTGCTGGATCAGCAGGTGGAGGATCCCGACCGAGATCTCCCGCAGCTCCGGCACGGCCTCGCGCACCTCCTCGGTGACGAGGTGAAAACCGCGTGGCCGCGGTTGCAACCGGATCACCCGCTGGAGCCACATGGGCGATGAATACCATGCGCCCGGTGAGGCGCCTCAGATGAAGCGGCAAACGCTGGTCCAGTTCGCGCTGGCCTTCCTCCTCGTCTCCGCTCTCGTCACGGGCATCACCGCGGCGGCGGCCCCGCACACTTTCTACGGCGACTTTCCCTTCCTCCGCCACTGGGTCGACCTGCTGCCGCCCTACAACGAGCACCTCGTCACCGACGTCGGCGAGCTCTACCTTGGCTTCGCGGTTCTCTTTGGCTGGGCGCTGTGGACCTTGCAACCAACGCTGGTGCGCGCCGTCTGCGCGGCGTGGCTGGTGCCGTCAATCCTCCACCTGATCTTCCACGCGACCCACCTGGGGAACTTCGACACCGGCGACGCGATCGCCGAGATTGCCTCCCTCGCCTTGGTGGTCCTGCCGGCGGCCCTGGCGCTGTGGGCCAGCGCGCCTAGCCAGCCAGACGCGGCTAGTCCCTGAGCCGCTCCCTCAGCACCTCGACCTCGTGGGAGAGCTGGCGCTCGACGCGGTCCATCTCGCCGTCCATCTCTTTGCTGCGGGCATGGAAGAAGGCGCCGAAGGAGCCGGCGACGGTGGCGACGACGGTGATCGCCCAGATGTCGAAGAAGAGCTCGAGGACTTTGCCGAAGTTCGTCTTCGGGGCGGCGACCGAGGAGGCGGTGAGGAGCTGCGAGGTGGAGAAGAGGAAGGCGTCGAAGAGGTTGTGGATTTCCGTGCCCTTGGCGCCGCGCTCGGTGAAGTAGACGATCAGGGTGCAGATCACCGCGATGAAGGCGGTGGCGAGGAAGATCGTCAGCAGTCGCCGCCGCAGGTGGGTGTGGGTCCTGGTCTGTCCCTGGACGACCGCGATCATCTCGCGGTTGGCGTTCTTGACGTGGTGCCCGGCCTTCATCGGTCCGCGCGCATTATCGACCGCGCGGTGGTCGGAGTCGAGGGGTTATGAGGTGCGAACCGGGTATGGGTTAGTGATGCGTGGGATCGCGACCGGTGACCGGCTAAAAGAGCGCTACCGGCTCGAGCGGCTGCTCGGGCACGGCGGCATGGCAGCGGTGTGGCTCGGCCACGACGAGGTGCTCGAGCGACCAGTGGCGGTGAAGGTCCTCTCCGACACGATCGCCAGCGACCCGGAGTTCGTGACGCGCTTCCGGCGCGAGGCGCGGACGGCGGCGGGGCTCTCGCACCCGAACCTGGTCGGTGTCTACGACTACTCCGAAGAGAACGAACGGCCCTACCTGGTGATGCAGTTCGTCCCCGGCGAGGACCTGGCGGCAAAGATCGCTCGCCAGGAGGCGGTCGACCGCGACAAGCTGGCGCGGGAACTGCTGGCGGCGCTGGCCCACATCCATGCTGCCGGCATCCTCCACCGCGACGTCAAGCCGGCCAACGTCATCGTCGAACCGGACGCGACCGCGAAGCTGATCGACTTCGGCATCGCCCTGCCTCAGGACGCGACCGCGCTGACCCGCACCGGCCTCGTCCTCGGCACCGAGCGCTACGCGGCGCCGGAGGTGATGGAAGGCCAGGCGGCGAGTGAGCGCTCGGACCTCTACTCCGCTGGCGTTGTCCTGCGTGCCTGCGAAGGGCAGTGCTCGCCAGCGCTGCGGTCGCTGATCGAGTGGCTGGCCAGCCCCGAGCCCGAGGGCCGACCTGGGTCGGCGCGGCAGGCGCTGGCGCGGCTGGAGCGCCCCGAGTCCGACGGACAGACGACGCAGGCGTTCGAGACGGTGCCGTCCACGACGGCGCCGATCGCCCTCGCCGAGCCTGTCGAGCGCAAGGGAGCCGAGACGGCCCGGCCGGGCAGCAACCACTTGCGCGCGGCCGCGATCCTTGCTTTGTTCGCAGCGGCCGCAGTTATCGCGGTGGTAGTGCTTAGCGGCGGCGGCAAGGGCGGGCGCACGGCCGATTCTCCTCACGCACAGGCGAAGCAGACTAAGGGCCAGAAACAGAGCAGCGAAGAAACCGAAGCCCCCGCGACCGAAGCCCCCGCCGCAGCGCCGACCGCCTCCGGCGCCGATCCCACCCGGGGCAGCTCGCTCAACGAACAGGGCTACGCGATGGTCCAGGCGGGCGAATACGAAGCCGCGGTGCCGGTGCTCGAAGAAGCGGTCCGCGCCTTCCCGGAAGGCACCGAAGACCTCGACTACGCCTACGCGCTCTTCAACCTCGGCAACGCATTGCGCCTCAGCGGCCGGCCCGAAGAAGCGATCCCGGTCCTCGAACAGCGGCTGCAGATCCCGAACCAGACGGAAACGGTGGAACAAGAGCTAGAAGCCGCCCGCAAGGAAGCAGACCTCGGCTAGCCCGAACTGCATCAAATTCCATGCCTGACAGGCCGGAAATTTGATGCAGTTCGTGTGGAGGGGTGGGACGAGGCATATCTGCCTCTTGCGGAGGCGCTGTGTTTATACGAACATATGTTCGTGTTCGTGATGACGAGAGACCGCCCCCTTGAACAGGGTCCTCGTCGTCGGAGCAGGGAAAACTCCCTGCGTACCGCGAAGACGCCTGTTTTGGGCGGATTCCGGTGCAACCTGAGTTCACCTCTATGGACGTGGGGGCGGGAGGCGCATTCCCTTCCTTAGGATGCCCCGCCGCGTAGACCCACAGGTCGGCCTCAGCCAGGCCATCAAGCAGATCCGCAGGGAGCTGCAGTTGAGCCAGGAAGCGCTTGGGCTGGCGGCGGACATCCATCCGACCTGGATCTCCCACGTCGAGTCCGGCCGCGTCAACCCAACCTGGGGCAACGTGCGGCGGATCGCGATGGGCCTGAAGGTCCCGCTGCCGGTGCTAGCGGCGCTGGCCGAGGACTTGGAGCTCAAGCACGGCGCCGACCGGCTGCCTCCGCAGGGGCCCAACGGCGGCCGCTAACACCGGAGTTCTAGAAAATTAATCAAATAATTTGACGTGCGCAGCAAACGACGTTATGCTCGCGCCGCTTCCGATCAATCCAGGGTTACTGATCGAGGGCGCCACATAGCTAGCACCCGTGCCTTAATCGGTTAAAGGGTCGGCGTTGTAAGCCGAAGATCCGGGTTCGAGCCCCGGCGGGTGCATTTTCGAACAACCAAATTCGAAGGCAAGCAAGTTCGAAAGCAAAGCTATGGGCGAGAACATCTTCAACAGATTCGACGAAGTCGCAGCAGGGGAGAGCGGCAAGGTGCTGTGGGCGGCGCGGGCCCCCTACCGCCCCGAGCCGGACTTCGACCTGATGCTGATCCCACGCACGACCGATTGGGAGGACGATCAGGAGGCGCTGGCGGCGCTCGACCGGATCGAAGCCGAGCCCTGGGTCGACTCGCTCTCGCGTGAGGGCAAGCAGGTGACGCTCCGCCTCGCCGACGAGTGGATCGAAGCCGAGGGCGAGGCGATCCGCTCCGGCGCCCGCGGCAACGGCGAGTTCGCCGACATGGCCGCCAGCAACCGCTACGCCGTCTACTTCTGGGGCGCCAACACGACCAAGGCGCTGCACATCGGTCACCTCCGCAACCTCGCCGTTGGCCAGGCGATCGCCGGAGCACTGAAGCAGGCCGGCGCCGGGGTTGAGAACCGCAGCCTGATCTGCGACGTCGGCCGCAGCATGGGCGAGGCGATGGCCGGTGTCGCCACCCGCGCCGGCGAGGACTCCGGACCCGACGCCGACGAGAAGAGCGACCACTTCGTCGGCTTCTGTTACGCCGACTACGTCACCGCCAGCAAGAACGGCGGCCTCGGCGACGACGGCGCTGAGGACTCGGTCGCGCGCGAGTCGACCCAGTACGAAGACAAGGCCGACGAGATGATGATGCGCGTCCTCGGCGGCGACCAGAAGGCGCTGGAACTGTGGTCGCGGACCCGGTCCTGGGTGGTCTCCGGCCAGCGCAAGACCCTGGCCAGCCTCGGCATCGCCTTCGACAAGGTGATCTACGAGTCCGACTACCTGCCCGAGGTGCGCGAGTTCACCAATCAGGGCCTCGCCAGCGGCACCCTGACCAAGCGCTGGGGCGACGACATGGTGATGTACGAGACCGAACGCGAGGAGCTGGAAGAGATGCCGCTGGTCCGCTCCGACGGCCTGCCGACCCAGCACATGCGGGCGCTCGCCTACTGGGCCGCAGCCGACGAACTCGACGACGTGATCTCGATGCAGGTCTGCGGCAACGAGTGGGTTGCCCACGTCACCTGTCGCCGCAAGCTGATCGACGAGATGGGCCTGGAGAACGGCAACGGCAACGGCAGCGCCCGAGGTGGCGGCCCGCCGACCTACGACATCTTCCACGGCATGGTCGCGCGGGAGAACGAATCGATCAGCTCCAGCAAGAAAGGGGCACTGCTGATCGACGACCTGGTCGAGTGGCTCGAGGAGGAGCTCTCCCGCAGCCCCGAGCTGGTGGAGGAGATGCAGCGCCACCCGCACCCGGAGACGGTGCCGGCTCAGGTCGCGCTCGGCTACTTCCTCCTGCAGCCGACGACCAAGCAGGTCAAGTTCGGCAAGGAGAAGCTTTTGGTGGAAGGCAAAGGGAGCCTTGGCTGGGACCTGGCGCGCGCCCAGGCCCACCATGCCTCCGCCGCGATCCAGGGGGAGCGTCCGGCCGAGGACCCGGACTACCGCTTCGCCGTGGTCCAGTCGGAGCATTACCGGGTGCACCTGCGCAGCGCCGTCGATGAGTTCGACGTGGCGCCGCTCTCGAAGTACCTCTCCCACTTCGCGCGCTGGTACCGGGAAGACGAGCGGGCGCCGGAGGTCGAGGAAGTCGTCCAGCCGGTGCTCGCGCAAGGCCTGCGCGGCCTAGGACTAGAGGGAGCCTGATGTGAAAACGCTTTTGGTCGACAACCACGATTCCTACACCTACAACGTCTTCCACTTGCTGGCTGCGGCCTCGGGCGAGGAGCCGATGGTGGTCAACAACGACGCGGTCAGCTGGCGGGTGCTGACAAGGATGGACTTCGACGCGATCGTGCTCTCGCCGGGGCCTGGGCACCCGAGCCGCTGGCACGACTTCGGCGTCTGCAGCGACATCCTCCGCCACAGCGAAGTCCCGGTCTTCGGGATCTGCCTCGGCCACCAGGGGATCGGCAACCTGCTCGAGGGCACGGTCAACCGGGCGCCGATGGCGATGCACGGCCGCCTCAGCCGGGTCATGCACGAAGGCAAGGGCCTGTTCAAGGACGTGCCGCAGGGCTTCTCGGTGGTCCGGTACCACTCGCTCGCGATCACCACCCCGCCGGGGCCCGAAGGGCACATCGTCGCCTGGGCCGACGACGGCGTCGTGATGGGGGTCGAACACACCAAGCGGCCGATCTGGGGCGTCCAGTTCCACCCCGAGTCGATCTCGACCGAGTACGGGCTGAAGATCGCCGAAAACTTCTTCGAGCTGGCGGCGCACAACAAGCCGCAGGCGCACCCGGCGGGGCGCTCGCCCTCGCGCTTGTGCCGGGCGGCGAGGTCGAAGAAGTTCTGGGCGATCTTCAGGCCGTACTCGGTCGAGATCGACTCGGGGTGGAACTGGACGCCCCAGA
>DASSNA010000089.1:0-8165 GCA_035688445.1 Solirubrobacterales bacterium
TCATGAGCGGTGCCCAGACTGCGACGATCGCGCGGCGCCCAGCCGTCCCCACGGTCATCCGCGACTACCTGACGCTGACCAAGCCGAAGGTCCAGTCGCTGCTGCTGCTGACGACGATCACGACGATGTACGTCGCCGGCAACCCGTCAGCCAGCTTGGTCGTCCTCGTCTGCCTCGGCGGTGCCCTCTCGGCCGGCGGCGCGGGGGCGATCAACCACGCCGTCGACCGCGACATCGACCGCACGATGGCGCGCACGGCCGACCGCCCCGTCGCCTCCGGGCGCGTCTCCCCGGGCGCCGCGATCGCCTTCGGGCTTGGCCTCGAGGCCGCCTCCTTCCTGCTGCTGGCGCTGACCGTGAACCCGCTGGCGGCCTCCCTCTCGCTCTCGGGCTTCCTCGGCTACGTCTGCGTCTACACCCTCTGGCTGAAGCGGACGACGCCGCAGAACATCGTCATTGGCGGCGCCGCTGGCGCCGTGCCGCCGCTGGTCGCCTGGGCGGCCGTGACCGGCGGCCTCGACGGGATGGCCTTCTACTTGTTCGCGATCGTCTTCTTCTGGACCCCACCGCACTTCTGGGCCCTCTCACTGCTGATGAAGGACGAGTACGCGAAGGCCGGCATCCCGATGCTGCCGGTGGTCCGCGGCGAGGAGGAGACGCGACGCCAGATCCTCCTCTACGCCGTCCTCCTCTACGCCGTCACCCAGCTGCCCTTCTGCGCTGGCGGGCTCGGCGTCGCCTACCTGGTGCCTTCGATGCTGCTCGGCGCCGGCTTCATCTACTTCTCCGCTCGCCTTTTCCGCAGTCGCGACCGGCGTTGGGCGCTGCGGACCTACCTCTACTCGCTCGCTTACCTGGCGCTGCTGTTTATCTCGATGGCGATCGCCGCCAACGTATAGAGCCCCCCTCCTACCAGCCTGATAGAAATCCGGCCAATGGATCGCGAGAGTTCACGCGCCGGCATCAAGGCTGGGCTTGTCGCCGGAGGCATCGCCGCCGGGATCTTCGCCCTCTCCTTCGTCGCCGCCTTCCTCTACATCGCCTCGTAGGAGCGGATAGTGGCCGAGCACCGACAAATCCCCGAGCCTGGCGAGATGGTCTACACGCCGCGTCCCTCCTGGGCGCCCGTCTTCTTCGCCGGCGGCGCCTTGGCGCTGATCTGCGGGATCTTCGCCGGTGGCTTCGCCTTCCCGCCTTTCATCTACTCGATCGTCGGCGCCATTCTCATCCTCTTGGCCCTCCGCAGCCTCACCCGCGGCGCCGTCCGCGACTACTACCGCCGCCCAAGGCACCAAGAGACCCGCGGCGCTGCCTTGCCGGTAGAAACGATCTCCAGCCCCCCGCAGCCCTGACGAGCTACCCGGCGTTGCCGGGGAGACTCATTTCGGACGTGGCGCCATCACTGGTCCAGACCTTGACGATGTCGCGCATTGAGAGGACGCCGATTGCCTCGGCTCCTTCGAAGACGACGAGGTGGCGGACGCCCCGTCGGGACATCTCCGCGGCGGCCCGCTCGAGGCTCCAGTCGGGGGCAGCGGTGAGCACGCCCTCGCTCATGTGGTCGGCGACCCGCTCGATGTCGGGGTCCTGACCGCGAGCGACGGAGATCAGCAGGTCACGCTCGGTCACGACCGAAGGCGTCGGCAGCTCGTCGTCAAACACGAGCGCCGCTCCGGTGCCTTTCTCGACCATCTTCTGCGCCGCCTCGCGCAGCGTGTGGGACGGCCCCACGGTAAGCGTGATCTCCGACATCCCGTCCCTCACCTGCATCTGCGGCCTCCTATGGCGTCGGTTTCAGAGCTAGTGCGAATCGTCTCAAGATTACCCCAAGGGAATGCCCTCACAAGGACGCTTACCCGGGGCGCCGACATATAGACTTCCGCGCGCATTGCGCCTCGCGAACCGTCCCTCCAAGCTGCTCGTCCCGCTGCTCGCGCTCGTGGCGCTGGTCGCCCTCGTGGTGGGCGCCTCGGGCTGTGGCACCACCACTGCCGACACGGCACGCGGGCGCACGCTCTTCGTCCAGAAGTGCGGCGTCTGCCACACCCTGGCGCAGGCGGGGACCACCGCCCAGATCGGCCCCAACCTCGACGACGCCTTCGCGCTCACCCGTGAAAACGGCGACGACAGCGAAACGATCGAAGGGGTCGTCAAGGCCCAGGTCGAGTTTCCCCGTCCCGATAACGGCGATCCCCGCGTCTCGATGCCTCCTGACGTCGTTAGCGGCCAGGATCTCGACGACGTCGCCGCCTATGTCGGCGAATGGGCCGGCGTGCCCGGCGCGGCACCGCCAGAAGTGCCCGGCGGGCCTGGCGCCCAGGTCTTCGCCAACAACGGCTGTGGCGGCTGCCACACGCTGAAAGCCGCCGGTTCCGGCGGCGTGACCGGCCCGAACCTCGACGAAGTTCTGCCCGGGCAGAGCGAAGCGATGATTCACGAATCGGTCGTCGACCCGAACAAGGTCATCGCCAAGGGCTACCCGCCGAACGTGATGCCGCAGAACTTCGAACAGCTGCTGACGCCCAAAGAACTCGAAGACCTGGTCAAGTACCTGAGCGAAAGCACCGCCGGCGGCAAAGGCGCGTCCGGCGCGAAATCCAAAGGCTGAGGCCGAGCGGCCGCTCGGCCGCTGCGATGATTGGTGGTAGATGCGGGAACGCTTGAGAAACCGCTTCGAGATCTCGCGTGAGCGCTACGCCCAGGTGACGCTGGTCGCCCTCGGTGCCCTCGCGCTGATCGTCCTCACCGGCGCCGGCGTGCGCCTGACCGGGTCGGGCCTGGGCTGTCCGGACTGGCCCCAGTGCTACGGCGGCACCACGCCGCCGCTGGAATCGCACGCGGTGATCGAGTACGGCAACCGGCTCCTCACCGGCTTTGTCGGCTTCGCGGTGATCGCGGCGGCGCTGCTCGCCTGGTTTCGCCGTCCCTACCGCTGGCACCTCGCCCTGTTCGGGGCACTGCTGCCGCTGGGGGTAATCGGCCAGGCGATCCTCGGGGCACTGGTCGTCAAGTACCACCTCGCTCCGGGTCTGGTGATGAGCCATTTCATTCTCTCGATGATGCTGCTGGATGCTGCCTTCGCGCTCGCCTGGTGCTCGCGCTACGAACCGTGGGAGCGACGGCGCTCGCAGGACCGGCCCGGCGTCTGGGCGGTGCGGGTGCTGATCCCTCTCGGGCAGCTGACGATCCTCGCCGGCACGATCGCGACCGCCTCTGGCCCTCACGCCGGCGCCCACGCGGGGCAACTGGTCCACCGCTTCGACTTTGAGGGAACGGGGACGCTGGAATGGGTCGTCCAGCGGCACGCGGTGATCGCCACCGTCTACGGCCTCGCCACGATCGCCGTCTGGTTCCTCCTGCGGCGCCCTGGAGGCGACAGACGGGCATTGAGGCCCTTGACCGTGGTGATCGGCCTGCTGGCCCTACAAGGCGTCATCGGCGGCCTACAGTGGTATCTGGAACTGCCCGGCGAGCTGGTCTGGGTGCACGTCGCCGTCGCCACCGCCAACTGGCTGGCGATGCTGTGGACTGTCGCCACCGCCGGCCGCCTCGAGCCTCGCGGCGAATCCTCTCCGGCCGCGATCGAGGAGACCGAGCGGCCGGCTACGGCAGCCGCCGGACCCGTCTGAGGGTTTGCTCCCCTTCTGGCTCTCGATCGGAGTCCTCAGCCTCGTCCAGGCCGTTCTCGTAGCCGCGCCCAAACCACCCGCAACGGCACTCCTCGACCGCCTCAGCAGCCGCTGGTGGGCGCTGGTGCTGCCGCTCTCGATCGTCGTCGTGATCTCGGCGATCGCGATCGACTCCGCCAGCGCCCGCTTCCTCACCTACCTGGCGCTGGTCGCGATACCGCCGCTAGCTGCCGCTGCGCTGGCCTGGCTCATACGCGGCGCGCGCCTCGAACTCGCCCTCGCCGTAATCCCGCTCTTCGCCCTCGCCTGGGCCGCCCGTAGCTCCCTCGGCGGCGAGGCAGCGGCCCTGGTCCTCTCCGCCCTCGCCTGCGTCAGCCTCGGCTGGCTCGTCGCCTGCGTCGTCCCCGCACTCTGGCTGAAGCTGGGGATCTACGCGATGGCCGTAATCGACACCTGGCTGGTCACCTCAGACCTGCTCCAAGCCCCCAACGCCGTCCTCAATACCGTGGCCCCCGCCGCCGGTCTCCCCCGCCTCCAGCTCGCCAACTTCGGCTCGGCCGTGATGGGCTTCGGCGACCTCTTCGTCGCCGCCACCCTCGGTGCTCTGCTCGCCTCCTACGGCCGCCGCCTGCAGCTGCGTGGCGCCGCCCTCGCAGCGATCCTCTGCGTCGCCTTCGACCTGCTCTTCTTCGCCGTCGACGAGCTCCCCTCAACGGTCCCGATCGCTTTGACGCTGGCGGCGCTGGAGCTTGCTGGCTGCGCTAGCCCTGCAAAACCACAGCGAGAAGACCAGCAACAAAGGCAGAGGACATCGTGATGGCGCCAAAGATGATCGCCTTCTGAACCGATTCAAGTCCATCCGCAAGGCGGTCGAGCCGCTTGTCTACCTGTGCGAATTGCTTATCGACCTCATTGAACCGCCTGTCGACCTGCTCGAATCGCCTATCGACCTCGTTGAAGCGTTCGTCGACCCGGTCGAAGCGTTCGTCCATCCGCTTGCCGAACTCGTCAAGCCGCTCGTCGGTCCAGCTCTCCCTGGTCATCGTCTGCATGCTGCCAGACTACCGAGTCGATTGCAACTTTTTGTCGCAGTTCGTAAATTCTCTGTGCCAATTCAGCGCCATCTCTGTCGCGCCCAGCGGTAGGCGTGCACGCACGCCCAGATCACCAGCGCCAACCCCAGCAGCGCCCCCACCAACGGCCGCGTCAGCAGCGTCACCACGATCACGAGGGCAGCGGCAGCGCCCACGATCAAGACCCATTTGAAGACAGCCTCCTCGTTGAGTTTCATCGCCCTTGATTCTTCACTGAAGTACGGACGGGCGCGAAAACCAAGCAGGTCGGTGGACGCAGGGAGCGAGGTGAGGGGAGCGCACTTTTAGTGCGTGACCCGATCCGAGCGACCGAGGACGCCGAGATGCGCCGGTTTGCAGCGTCCGCGCTAAAGGATGTAGACCGTGACGTACACGATGATCCACATGACGTCGACAAAGTGCCAGTAGATCCCTGGCACCTCGACGCCGAGGTGGTCCTTCTCCTCGGGGCCGAAGTGGCCGCGGAAGGCGCGGATCGTCGCGAACGAGAGCAGGCAGAGGCCGACGAAGACGTGGGCCCCGTGGAGGCCGGTGAGGCTGTAGAAGATCGAGCCGAACGAGAGGTCACGGGCGCTGAAGCCGAGGTGCACGTACTCGTTGATCTGGATGAAGAGGAAGGTCGCGCCGAGCAGCCAGGTCGCCACCAAACCGAGTTTGAGTCCGGTGCGGTTGCCGCGCCGGATCGACTCCAGCGCGTAGTGGATCGTGAAGCTGGAGGAGACCAGGATCGCCGTGTTCATCCCCGCCACCGCGACCGGCAGCGTGTAGGGGTGCGGTGGCCAGCTCGACGGGTTGACGACGACGCGGAGGAAGAAATAGGAGGCGAAGAAGGCTCCGAACAGCATCACCTCGGAGACGATGAAGAGGAGGATGCCGAGCGTCTGGCGGTCGATCCGCGAGCTCTGGTTGGCCTCCGGCGGGCCGTGGTGGTGATCGGCGTGGTCGTGACCGACGCTTACCGTCGCGCTCTCCATCAGCTCGTTGCCTCCCCCTCGGCGACGGCGGCGGCGACAGCTGCCGCCGGCCGGCCGACCTCGATGTGCTCGACGGACTTCTCGGTGATCTCGCGGACGCGGCCGATCAGGTCCTCCTCGAGCCACTGCGAGCGCTCGCCGGCGAAGGTCGAGATCAGGATGTCATCGATCCGGTAGTGCTCGATCGCGTTTTTGACGGCGTAGAAGGGGTCGGGGCTCATCGGCTGGCCAGTGGCGTCGATGTCGGCGCGGTAGAGCTCGGCCAGGGTCGCGGCGAGGTCGCGGACCACCTGCGGCTCGCTGACGTCCTCAGCACGCGGGCAGATCAGCGTGAAGCGGTGGGGACGGATGCCTGCCCGCTCTTTCAGCCGGTTGACCAGGTCCAGTGCGGCGACGGTCTTGGTCGCCACCACCAGGGTGTGGTTAAGGTCCCAGCGGATCGCGTCGTCTTCGATCCGGACCGGGATGTGGGTCAGCTTCACCTCCGGTTCGACGCGATCTCGGACCGACTCGACGAGGTCGCGGCGCAGGAAGCCGAAACGGGTATCGGAGAGAGCCGAGAACAGAACCTCGCTGGGGCGGTGAGCCCGCACGGCGTCGTCGAGGGCGAGCGCCGGCTCTGGGTCCATGACCTCGCCGATCGACTCGATCCCGAACTCGCTCAGCAGCGCCATCGTCACCTCGACCCGGGCGCGGGCAGCCTCGCGGATTTCGGCGGAATCGATCAGCTGGCCGACCGAGGGCTGGTTCTGCGGAGCGGCCACGACCACGCCGGAGACCTGATCCTGGCGCTCGCGCACCGCCTGCAGCAGCTTGCGGCCGCCGGCCACCTCGTTGAGGAAAACCAGCAGCGGCTTGCGCTCCTCAGCCGCGACAGCGCTCATGAGCCGCTGCCCACCACGCTTGGCTCTCCGGCGGGCACCTCGGCGCCTTCGCCGGCCATGATCGCGTGTTTGGCGCCCGGGACCCCGTACTCGTAGGGGCCGCCGACGACCCGCGGGATCTCGTCGAAGTTGAAGATCGGCGGCGGCGAAGAGACCTGCCACTCGATCGAGTTGGCACGCCAGGGGTTGCCGTCAGCCTTCGGGCCATAGCGCCAGCTGACGATCATGTTGTAGAGGAAGACAAGCTGGACGGCGCCGAGCATGAAGGCGAAGCAGCTGATCAGCAGATTCCAGTTACCGAACTGCGAGGCGTAGTCGGCGACGCGGCGCGGCATTCCGTCCATCCCGACCCAGTGCATCGGCAGGAACGTGCCCCAGGTGCCGATCAGGGTGCCCCAGAAGTGGACGCGGCCAAGTTTCTCGTCGTACATCCGCCCGGTCATCTTCGGGAACCAGTGGTAGACACCGGCGAAGATCGTGAAGACCGAGCCGCCGAAGAGGACGAAGTGGATGTGAGCGACGATGAAGTAGGTGTCGGAGACGTGGATGTCAATCGGCACCATGCCGAGCATGACGCCGGAGATGCCGCCGATCGTGAAGGTGACAATGAAGGCGAGCGCGAACAGCATCGCGGTCGAGTAGGTGTGGATTTTCCCGAAGAAGAGGGTTCCCAGCCAGGAGAAGATCTTGATCCCGGTCGGCACCGCGATCAACAGGGTGGTAATCATCATCGGCACCCGCAGCCAGGAGAACATCCCGGCGACGAACATGTGGTGGGCCCAGACCGAGTAGCTGAGGACGACGATCCCGATCAGCGCCAGCGCCATCAGCCGGTAGCCGAAGATCGGCTTGCGGGCATGGGTCGATATGACCTCAGAGATGATCCCGAACCCGGGCAACATCATGATGTAGACGGCTGGGTGGGAATAGAACCAGAAGATGTGCTGGTAGCTGATTACGTCGCCACCGGCCGCGAAGTCAAAGAAGTTGGTGTGGAGGATGCGGTCGAAGAGGACCATGAACTGGACCCCCGCGATGAACGGGGTGGCGGCGACGACCAGCAGCGAGGTCGAGAGGTTGGCCCAGACCAGCAGCGGCATCCGCCAGAAGGTCATCCCCGGCGCCCGCATGGTGATGATCGTGACCAGGAAGTTGAGCGCGGTGGCAATCGAGGAGGCGCCCGCGAACTGGACGCCGAGGTTGAAGAACGACTGGCCCAGCGGCGCCCCGGTGGAGAGCGGCGCGTAGCCGGTCCAGCCGGCGTCGAAGGCGCCGCCGGGGGCGAGGAAGCTGCCGATGAAGAGGATCCCGGCCAGCGGCAGCATCCAGAAGCTGAGCGCGTTCAGGCGCGGGAAGGCCATGTCCGGCGCGCCGATCATCAGCGGCAGGACGTAGTTCGCGAGCCCGGCGAAGACCGGGATCACGAAGACGAAGATCATCAGCACCGCGTGGGTAGAGAAGAGGCTGTTGTAGGTCGCCGCGTCGACGATCTGGGTGCCCGGCTGGGCCAGCTCAGCCCGGATCAGCATCGCCATCAGGCCGCTGAGGAAGAAGAAGAAGAAGGTGGTGACGATGTACTGGATG
>DASSNA010000093.1:0-3485 GCA_035688445.1 Solirubrobacterales bacterium
GACGGCGTCGTCAGCGCGATTCGGGCGTGCGAGGGGATCCCAAGCGAGCGCCGCTCCGAAGTTGTGGCCCCTATAGGGGACCAAATCTCGGAGTCAGGTGAGGAGGCGGTGGCGGCTTGAGCGCTTCCGCCGTCTACGAGGGAACGATCCGCCATCGGCGCTTCGAGCCGGTGGAGCACTCGTTTCGCTACCGGCTCTTCCTCATGTACCTCGACCTCGGCGAGCTGCCGGAGGTGCTCGATCCATACCCCTTCTTCTCCGCCCGCCACCCCACCCTCGCGCGCTTTCGCCGCGAGGACTTCATGGGCGATCCCGCGCGCTCGCTCGACGAGTGCGTCCGGGAGGCTGTCGAGGAGGCGACCGGCGTTTCCCCTTTCGGGCCGGTCCGCCTCCTCGCCGGCCTCCGCTACTTCGGCCACAGCTTTAACCCGGTCAGCCTCTACTACTGCTTCGACCCGACAGGCGAGCGGGTAGAAGCGGTCGTGGCCGACGTGCAGAACATCCCCTGGGGCGAGCGCCACCCCTACGTCTTGGCACGCGGCAAGCGCCGCGGTAGCGTCCTCGGTGACGAGCTCGAGAAGAGCTTCCACGTCTCCCCGCTGATGGGCATGGACCAGACCTACGCCTTCCGCGCCTCCGAACCCGGCGACCGACTGGCCGTCCACATCGAGTCGCGCCCACGCGAGACCGCGACAAACCGCGATATACGCGGTCTCTCGCGGTCTCGGCGACATAGGACCTTCGACGCCACCCTCAACCTGCGGCGGCGCGAGCTCTCCCGCCGCACCCTTGCCGGGATGCTCGCCCGCTACCCGGCGATGTCGCTGCAGGTGGTGGCGAAGATCTACGCGCAGTCGCTGCGGCTGAAGTTGAAGGGCGCCCGCTACTACCCGCACCCGGAGGGGAGCCGCCCGAAAGGGGTCGTCTCGCCATGAGGGACGCGCTCGCCCGCGCCGGCGTCGGCGCCGTCCTCGGCCGCGTCCGCAGCGGCCACATCGACGTCATCGAAGGCTCCCACGAGCGCAGCTTCGGCCCGGCGGACGCCGACCTCCGCGCCACCGTCACGATCAACGACCCGGCCGCCTGGCGCAACCCCCTGCGCGGCAGCGTCGGCCTCGGCGAGGGCTACGTCGACGGCCTCTGGGAAACCGACGACCTCGTCGCCCTGATCCGCATCGCCGCCCGCGAACTGCACGAGATGGACGGCATTCGTGGCGCCATTGCCCGCCCCCGCGGCCTCCTCCACCGCCTCCGCCACCTCGTCCCCGAGAACACCCGCGGCGGCGCCCGCCGCAACATCTCCGCCCACTACGACCTCGGCAACGACCTCTTCGCCGCCTTCCTCGATGAGCGGATGATGTACAGCTGCGCCTACTTCCCGGACCCCGGCGCCTCCCTTGAGGAGGCACAGCTAGCGAAGCTCGACCGCATCTGCGACCGCCTCCGGCTCGGCGCCGAGAACCACCTGCTGGAGATCGGCACCGGCTGGGGCGGGATGGCGATCCACGCCGCGCGCCGCAGCGGCTGCCGGGTGACGACGACGACCATCTCCCGCGAGCAGTACGAGCTGGCGCGCCGGCGCGTGCGCGAGGCCGGCCTCGAGGGCCAGGTCACGGTCCTGCTCCGGGACTACCGCGACCTCGAAGGGCGCTACGACCGGCTGGTCTCGGTGGAGATGATCGAGGCAGTCGGCTGGCAGTACTTCGACGACTACTTCCGCCGCTGCGACGAGCTGCTGACCGACGACGGCCTGATGCTGCTGCAGGCGATCACGATCGACGATCGCATCTACGAGATCGAGAAGGCAGCGAGGAGCTTCGCCAACACCCATGTCTTTCCCGGCGGCTGCCTTCCCTCGGAGGGGCTGATCGCCGGCTGCCTCGAGCGCGTCACCTCGATGAAGCAGGTCTGGCGCGACGACATCACCGCCCACTACCCGCCGACCCTGGCCAACTGGCGCGAGCGCTTCTTCGAGGCCTGGGAGCGGCTGCGCGGCCACGGCTACGACGAGCGCTTCCGGCGTCTCTGGGACTTCTACCTGAGCTCCTCGGAGGCGGGCTTCCGCGAGCGGCGGATCGGCGATGTGCAGACGCTCTTCGCGAAGCCGGGCGCGCGGTGAGCCGCGAGCCACTGCTGCTGCTTCACGGACTCGGCGGCACCCGCACCGTCTGGGAGCCGGTGATTCCGCTGCTCGAGGGCGAGCGGGAGGTGCACGCGATCGACATGCCGGGCTTCGGCGAGACGCCGCCGCTGCCGCCCGGCGAAGAGCCGACCGCCGCCAACCTTGCCCGCGCTGTCCACGAGGAGTGCACCCGCAACGGAGTCGAGCGCCCGCACGTCGCCGGCAACTCGCTCGGCGGCTGGGTGGCGCTGGAAATGGGCCGCTTCGGCTGGGCGGCCTCGGTGACGACGCTCTCCCCCGCCGGTCTCTGGTCTCGCCCGCTCGGCGAGCCGGAAGGCGGCGGCGCGCGGATGCTGCTGCGCGGCTCGCCCTGGGTGAAGGCGGCGCGACCCTTTCTCTCGCTGGCGCTGCAGTTCCCGCAGACCCGCCATGCCGCCTTCCAGGTGATCGCCGCCCACCCCGAGCGGATCCCGCCCGACGCCGCCCGCGCGCTCGCCTACGGCTGGCTCGACGGCGAGGGCTACGACGCCGCCAACCGGGCAATGCGCAGCCACGTCTTCGACCCGGCTGGCTACCCGGAGGAGGTGCCGGTGACGATCGCCTGGTGCGAGAAGGACCGCCTGCTCGGCCCGCCGAAGCCGCACCGCCGCCCCGCTGGCGCCCTCTTCCTCGTCCTCCCCGGCGTCGGCCACACCCCCACCTGGGACGACCCCGAGCTCGTCGCCCGCACCCTGCTCGAGGGCAGCGCCGTAACCTCCGGTGCGCCCGTATCCGCGCAAACCGAGGAGGAGCAGTGATCGTCGAGAGGACCGAGAACCCGATGTGGCTGTCGAATGCCTACCTGGTCGCCGACCCCGAGCGCAAGACGGGCGTCCTGATCGACGGCAACGACGAGCTCGGGCCGCTCTTGGAGCGCGCCGAGCGGGACGGGATCGAGATCACCCATGTCCTCGTCACCCATCCCCACGGCGACCACGTCGCCGGCCTCGCCGAGGCGCGCGAGCAGCTGGGTAACCCGCCGCTGGTCGCCCACCCCGATTGCGCCGCCGAGCTCGATGCCGAGGTGGAGATCACCCTCGGCGACGGCGAGAAGCTCGACGCGAACGGCATCGAGGTCGAAGCGCTCCTCACCCCCGGCCACGCCGCCGGTCATCTTGCCTTCCTGGTCGACGGCTCCGACGTCTTCACCGCCGACGTCCTCTTCAAGGGAACCGTCGGCGGCACCATGGCCCCCGGCGCCAGCGGCATTGCTGACCTCCAAGCCTCGGTGATGCGGCTGATGGAGCTCCCACCGGAGACCACCGTCCACCCCGGCCACAAAGAGCCGACGACGATCGGCGAGGAGTGGGAGCAGAACCCCTTC
>DASSNA010000065.1:0-2112 GCA_035688445.1 Solirubrobacterales bacterium
GGCCGCCGAGATGCCGGCCGAGAGGTCGCCGTCGGAGATCAGGCGGATGCGCGCGCCGGCGGCGCGGATGTCGGCGATGAGCTGCGCGTGGCGCGGCCGGTCGAGGACGACGATGGTGAGGTCGCTCACCTTGCGATGGAAGGCGTTGGCGATGTTGCGCAGGTTCTCGGCGACCGGCGCGTCGAGGTGCACGCTGCCGCGCGCGGTCGGGCCGACGACGAGCTTGTCCATGTAGACGTCGGGGGCGTAGAGCAGGCCGCCGCGCTCGGCCGCGGCGAGCACGGCGATAGAGTCGGGGGAGCCGGTGGCGCAGAGGTTGGTCCCCTCGAGCGGGTCGACGGCGATGTCGACGGCGGTCGCGCCGTCTTTGCCGCGCAGCGCCCCCAGCTCCTCGCCGACGTAGAGCATCGGCGCCTTGTCGCGCTCCCCCTCGCCGATCACCACCCGGCCGTCCATGCTCAGGGTGTCCATCTCGCGGCGCATCGCCTCGACCGCCACCTGGTCGGAGTGGCGGCGGTCGCCGAAGCCCATGGTCTTGGCGGCGGCGATCGCCGCCTGCTCGGTGACGCGGATGAAGTCCTGCTCCAGCAGGTTGTCCATCGCCATCAGCGGAGTCTCCCCGGGGTCCCCGCGCCCACCGGTTGCTCCTGGGGCTGCCGCTTCTCGTCCGGCTTTTCGCCGGATTTCTCGCCGGGTTTTTCGCTGGATTGCGGGGCGTTGAACGACGGGATGCCGGTCAGCGCCTCGCCGAGGATCAGGCCGTGGATGTCGTGCGTCCCCTCGTAGGTGTAGACCGACTCGATGTTGAGCATGTGGCGGATCACCGGGTAGTCGTCGACGATGCCGTTGGCGCCCAGGATCTCGCGCGCCAGCTTGGCGCACTCGCGGGCGACCCAGACGTTGTTGCGCTTGCCCATCGAGATCTGCCAGTGCTTCAGCCGGCCGGCGTCTTTGAGGCGCCCGAGCTGCAGGCTCAGGAGCTGCCCCTTGCTGATCTCGGTCGCCATCCAGGCGAGCTTCTCCTGCACGAGCTGGTGGGCGGCGATCGGCTGGCCGTTCCACTGCACGCGCTCTTTGGCGTACTCGAGGGCGGTGTGGAAGGTCTCCATGGCCGAGCCGATGCCCCCCCAGGCGATGCCGTAGCGCGCCTGGTTGAGGCACATCAGCGCGTTCTTGAGGCCGGTCGTCTTCGGCAGCAGGCTCGCGGCCGGGATGCGGCAGTCGTGGAAGCCGAGCTCGGAGGTGGTCGAGGCGCGCAGCGAGAACTTGCCGTGCTGGTCGGCGGCGGTGAAGCCGGGGGTCCCCTTCTCGACCAGGAAGCCGCGGATGCCCCCCGTCTCATCATTGGTCTTCGCCCAGACCACGGCGACGTCGGCCAGGGTGCCGTTGGTGATCCACTGCTTGGAGCCGTTCAGCACCCACTCGTCGCCGACCCGCTCGGCGCGCGTGCGCATGCCGCCCGGGTTGGAGCCGAAGTCGGGCTCGGTAAGGCCGAAGCAGCCGATCGCCTCGCCGGTCGCGAGAAGCGGAATCCAGCGGTCCTTCTGCTCCTCCGAGCCGAAGGCATGGATGGGATACATGACCAGCGAGCTCTGCACCGAGACGAAGCTGCGGAGACCCGAGTCGCCGCGTTCGAGCTCCTGCATGATCAGGCCGTAGGCGACGCCGCCCAGGCCGGGGAGGCCGTATTCGGAGAGGCTGGCGCCGAACAGGTTGAGGGCGCCCATCGCGGGGACCAGCTCGAGGGGGGTGCGCGCGTCGCGGTGGCACTCCTCGATGATCGGCTTGACCTTGTCCTCGACGAAGGCGCGGACGGTGTCGCGCACCAGGCGCTCCTCTTCGCTCAACAGCGCGTCCAGCTCCAGAAGATCGACGCCAGGGAAGCGGCTCAAGGGGGGACCTCCTTCTTCCTATGTTCAGAGACGGCGAGTCGGGTTCGCAGGTTGCGAGCGGATAGCGGCGGACCGCGCGGGGGATGATATCACGGGGCCCTCACCCCCTAGCCCCTCTCCCGGCGGGGGTGTGGGCGGGAGATGGGAGAGGGGTCGGGGGGTGAGAGCGCCCTTTTGGCGATATCATCCCGGCCATGAGCCCCGCCGGCCTCCTGCGGAC
>DASSNA010000100.1:0-5074 GCA_035688445.1 Solirubrobacterales bacterium
CCGCCGCGACCGCCAGCGGCACCGCCACCACCGCCGCGATCGCCGAGGCCAGCACCGTGCCGAAGGCGAGCGGCGCCACATAGTCGATGAAGGTCTTGCCCTCCGGCAGTTCGGAGGCGCTGGCGGTGAGGGCCGGGAAGCCCTCGGAGAGGAGGAAGATCGCGACCCCGGCCAGCAGCGCCAGGATCGTCACCGCGGCGACGACGGCGGTGCGGGAGAAGACGCGATCGCCGAGGCGGCGGCGCCCTCCGGACGCCGCCGCCAGCAGCTGGCCTGCGTTGGTCGTGGTGTCGACCGAGGCCACTAACTACCTAACCGGCTTCGATCGCTTCCACAGCCGGGGTCACTTTCTTCGTCAGTGCCGAGGAGAGGGGCGCGGAGCCGGCCTGTTCGGCGGCCAGTTCCTGGCCCTCGGGGCTGACGACGTATTCGGCGTAGGCCTTGACGCCTTCGGCTTCCTGCGCCGAGCCGTATTTCGTGCAGGCGATCAAGTAAGAGACCAGCACGATCGGGTAGGTGCCCTGAGATTCCGTCTTGCGATCGAGTTCGAAGGCGATCGTGTATTTCGACGGGCTCAGTTCCTTGTCGAGCGGTGACTCCTCGACGATTTTCGCCGCGGCCTCGGGGGTCGGTTCGGCCCATTCCTTACCGACCTTGACTTTGGCGACGCTGAGTTCGCCGGCCTGGCTGGCATCGGCGTAGCCGATCGCCCCTTCGCCAGCGCTGACGGCTTCGACCACACCGGAGGTGCCGGAGGCCGCTTCGCCGCCCTTCACCGGCCAGTCGCCGCTGACTTCATAGGTCCAGACGCTCGGCACCACCTCGGAGAGGTATTCGGTGAAGTTCTGCGTCGTGCCCGACTCGTCAGAGCGGTTGACCGGGGTGATCCGGGTGCTCGGCAGTTCGACGCCCGGGTTGTCTTTGGCGATCGCCGGGTCATCCCAGCTGGTGATTTCCTGAGCGAAGATCTTCGCCAGGGCTTCCGGGTCGAGTTTCAGTTCTTCGACGCCCGGCAGGTTGTAGATGATCGCGATCGGCGAGATGTAGTCCGGGACCTCGATCAGCTGGCCCGGCTTGCACCGCTTTTCGGCCTTTTCCAGTTCGCCTTCTTCGGTCGAGAAGGCTGCGTCGGAGCCCGCGTAGGCAACTCCGCCAGCGATGAACTGTTCGCGGCCGCCGCCCGACCCGACCGCGTCGTAGGAGAGGGTCACGCCAGAGTTTTCGTTCTCGAATTCGGCGACCCAGGCTTCCTGGGCTGCCTGCTGGGCGGTCGAGCCGGCCCCGGCGAATTCGCCTGAGACTTCGCCGCCGCCGGATGAACCGCTGCTTTCGTTACTGCTGGAGCCGCAGGCGGCAATACCGACTGCGAGAACCGCCGCGAAGGCGATCACCACAAGCCATCTAGCTCTGGACATCGTTCTCCCTTGGGGTGGTTGATTTCGACATGGCTGGAGGAGGCTCCCAGCGGTCGATCCCCAGCTTGTTACTGCGCTGTGGCGAAGATGTAAAAAGGATGTAAAAGGGCGGAAACGCCGGGAATTAGCCGTCCGGGGAGAAGCGGTAGCCGATCCCGTTGTGGGTGTAGATCAGCTGCATCCCCGGTAGCGCCGCGCCGAGCTTGGCGCGCAGGCGGCTGACGTAGACGTCGACCGAGCGGTCATCCGGCCGCGGCTCGGCGCCCCAGACCTGGTTGAAGAGCTCTTCCCGGGTCATGATCCGCTGCGGGTGGTCGGCGAGGGTGACCAGCAGCTGCAGCTCCCGCATCGTCAGGCTGAGCGGGCGCCCGTCGACCAGCGCCGCGTGCTCCTCCGGTTTGATCTCAAGCCGCCCCATAGGCGCCGAGGATTGCGCCGAGATGAGGCCGAGCGGTTATCTCGCGGTGAAGCTGTTGTGAACGATTTGTGAAGAAGACGCGTCGGTCGGCTCGCTGGCGCGGGGCTGCTCGGCCGGCGCCGGCGCCGGCCGCAGATCCTCTTCGACGATCCCGGCCGGTTCGGGCTCGAAGCGGTAGCCGATCCCGAAGTGGGTGTGGATGTAGGACCAGATTGGCGAGCGATTCTCCAGCTTCTGGCGCAGCTTGCGGACGAAGACGTCGACCGAGCGGTCGCCGTGGGCCATCGCGTAGCCCCAGACCCGCTGGTAGATCTGCTCCCGCTCCAGCACCTGGCCCCGTTCGTCGGCGAGCAGGTAGAGCAGCTCGAACTCGCGCCGGGTGAGGTCGAGGGGCTGGCCGCCGATGAAAGCCTGGAAGCGGTCGGGCCGGACCTCCAGCTCGCCGGCGCTGAGCGGCGAGGTCTCGGCCTCTTTGCGGCCGCCCTTGAGGCGGCGGCAGACGGCCTCGATCCGCGCCATCGCCTCCTCGGGATGGCACGGCTTGGTCATCCAGTCGTCGACGCCGAGCCGCAGGCCCCGCACCCGCTGGGCGACGGTAGAGCGACCGGTGCAGACGACGAGGCCAAGCTCGGGCATCAGCGCAGCAGTGCGCTCGAGGTAGGTCCACGCTTCTTCGCCCAGCAAGGCCGGGTCGACCAGCAGCGCGTTCAGCTTCATCGCCACTAGGTCCCGGGGCGGCACCGCGCCGGAGCTCTGGCGAAGGTGCCACCCGGCAACTTCGGCGCGCTTGGCAAGGACGGTGACGAAGCCGCTGTCGTTGTCGATGACGGCGATTCGGATAGCCGGATTGTATGCAGTGTGAAGGCGTGAACCCCCTGCGTTCACCGGATTTTCACAAGCTGGAGGGGTCATAACCCGAATTTGCGGGGTGCTCAGAACGTCGCCGGGCGCAAGCCGGTGGCGATTATCAGCAGGATCGCGGCCCCCGCGGCGTAGCGGTAGAGGACGAAGGGGCGGTAGCTGGTCGTCCGCACCAGGCGCAGGAGGAAGGAGATCGCCAGGTAGCCGGAGACCGCGGCGGCGATCGTCCCCACCACCATTGGCCCGGCGACCCCGGAGGGCAGCCCTTCGTGGGCGGCGCTCGCGGCCTTATAGAGAGTGGCGCCGGCGACCGCCGGGATCAGCAGCAAGAAGGAGAAGCGGGCGGCGGAGTCGCGGTCGAGGCCGAGCCAGCGGCCGGCGGTGATCGTGATCCCCGAGCGCGAGGTGCCGGGCGCCAGCGCCAGCACCTGGGCGAGGCCGACGATCCAGCCGTCGCGCAGGTTGGTGCCGCCGAGGTCGCGCCGCTCCGGCATTCGGTCCGCGTAGCCGAGCAGGGCGCCGAAGAAGATCAGCTGGATCGCGATCATCCAGGGCTCGCCGAGGTGTTCGTCGATGAAGCTGGAGCCGAGGCCGCCGACGATCACCGCCGGCACGGTGCCGATCGCGATCGCCACCGCCAACCGCTGCTCGTCGGTGCGGATCGCCCGCTGCCGCGCCGCCTCGACGAAGCTGCGGACCAGGACGACCACCTCGACCCGGAAGTAGGCGATCGCGGCGATCAGCGTGCCGGCGTGGAGGGCGACGTCGAAGGTCTTGTTGAAGGCGTCGTTTTCCTGCAGGAACGTGTAGCTCTGCAGCCAGGGCACCAGAATCAGGTGACCTGAAGAGGAGATCGGCAGGAACTCAGTCAGGCCCTGAACGATCCCGAGCAGAAGGGCCTCGGCGTTCGACATCGGCGGGCATCCTATGCGCGAACGCCGACGCCCCCCGGTGCGCTAGATTCCCGCCCGTGAAGCGCACCGCCGCACTCCTGGCCTCGATCTGGGCCCTGATGCTGGTTGCCGCCCCGGCCGCCCTCGCCGACGAGGGCGTCGGTCTCGCCGGCCCCACCACCGATAAGACGGTGACCTTCTTCTGCTTCGGCGTGATCTTCTTCTTCGCCGCGCTGGTGATCGTCCTCTCGCTGATCCAGAACCGCCTGGAGAAGCGCAAGGAACAGCGCAAGGCCGACCTAGCCCGCTTCAACTAGTCAGCGTCAGATAGAGGAGCCGGACAGCCGGCGCCTGGGGAGCAGCCCACGAGGCAGGCCGCGACCAGAGTGCAAGGCACCAGTCCCGTGGTCACTTCCCTTTGACCACCTGTAGATCAGGACAGCCGGAAGCCGCTGAGAAGGCGTTTCTCGGTCTCGCCTTCGACCTTGGCGATGACTTCGACTTTGCCCTCTAGCGGGGTGCTGCGGATCTTGGTGGCGAGGAGGTCGTCGACCTGGAAGATGCCGGCGGAGTTGTTGAGCTGGATCTCGATGCGGACAGGGCGCTCCTCGCCGCGCTCGATCCGGACCTCGTCGATCGCCGCGGCGGAGATCGAGTGGATGCCCTCGTGGCCTTTCTCCAGCGGGATGCGGGTACGGCCCTGGGCCATGTCGAGGGCGTCGGCGACGCGGACGACGCCGGCCTCGAGCGTGTAGGGCTCGCCGCGACGACGGTGGCCGATGATCGCGTGGAGGATCTCGGAGGCGACGACCGTGCGCTCCGGCTCCTTGTAGACGCCGGCGAGGAGGCGTTCGAGGGCGCCGTTGGCGAGGAAAAGCGAGTAGGCCTCGTGGTCGACGCGGTGGATCGACATGCCGACGTCGTGGAGCAGGGCGCCGCCGGCGACGACCACCTCGGCGTCGCGGTCGCGCATCCCGTGATCGCTCACCATCACTGGCTCCACCCCCGCTTTGACCAACAGTCGCAGCAAGCGCAGGGCGATGTTGAGGACGATCTGCATGTGGACCCAGGAGTGGTCCGACATGCCGAGGCGCTCGGCGTGGACCTGGGTCATGTACCACCAGGCCCGCACCTGCTCGTCGGAGTTGACCGCCTCGAGGAAGCTCTCGAGCTTGCGGTTGCCGCGGGTCGGCGCCCGCACCTGCGCCTCGGCGATCGCCTCTTTCGGCGGTTTGCGCTGGGGGCCAGCGGGGTCAGGCGCGGGAACTTGCTCCTCGCTCACATGGCGGATCGTAGGCTCAGCCGCAGACGGGCCAGGGGCTGGAGCCGGACTGCGTGTATAGCAGCGCCGCGCGGTAGTCCTGCTCGGCCTCGGGGGCCGCGGCGGGGTCGCCGCTGCCGCCGACCGATTCCCAGGTGCCGAAGTCGAACTGATATTTGCCGCGGTAGGTCCCATCCGAGGAGACGGCGGTCGGGTCCCCGCCGGA
>DASSNA010000102.1:0-4802 GCA_035688445.1 Solirubrobacterales bacterium
AGCGCCCTCCTGCTCCCTGGGGCTCGGCGCCGTTGGCCGAGCTGGTCATCCTCGCCGGCATTGTCGCGCTGGTGATCGGCCTGGTTGGCAACGATGTCACCGCGATCGCCGTCGGCATTGCTCTGGCGGGACTGGGCGGTCTTGAGGTGGCGATTCGCGAGCACTTTGCCGGCTACCGCTCCCACACCACCCTGCTTGCCGGGTTCGTCTTCATCGTGGTCACGGGCCTCGTGCTCTACGTCGGCCACCAGATCCTGGCGGTGGCGCTGGGCTGTGGGGCGATCGCCTTCGCGATCGTCTTCTTCCTGGCCCGCCGCGCATTCCAGCGCGCTTCGGGTGGACTCAGCTACCGCGTCGGTGGAATGCGCGGATAAACGCCGCGGCCGCTGACGCGACCGCGGCAGGTCTTCAGACGGCGACGGGTTCCCGGCCCGCTGCCCGGTTGGCGAGCTCCGCGGCGAGCAGACGACGCTGCCGGGCGGTGAGGGTGCCGAGCTGCTTGTTCTCGTTCAGGGAGAGCGGCACCAGGAACTTGCGGGCACGGGTCCGCCCCCAGCGTCGCTGGCTAGTGAGGAGCTCGGCGATCGTCATGCTCTCGGTCTCCCAGGGACAGTCGCGAACCACCTCCGCGGCATCCTTGTCTCCCCGCGCGATTGCGCGCTTCAGCTCGGCTCGTGCCAGCCGCACCATGTTGGCCCTCTCTAATGCCCTCATGTGCTGCGGCGCCTCCACTGAGGCGATAGTCGTTGCGGGTGCCATTGAGGCAGCTTCCACTGGGACTCCTCCCTTCAAGGAATCGGTTTGCTGGGGTATGTGGCGTCCGCCCTTGACCGAGCCTCCCATGGCCCCGGTCCTACCGGACTGACTTCTGTGTCTTTCCGAACGCCCCGCCCGGGCGATCGGCGAGGAGGCCAAGCTATGCGCTGGGGGTACCGGCCGTCAAGCCGGAAATCACGAAAAGACGTCCGGTCCGTTCGCTAAGAGCAACAATTTCACGCCTCGTCCCCGCTTGTCCGATTCTGGACAAGCCTAAAACTCCCCCCTGGGGGGGATGTCAAGAAGCTGTTGCCAAAAAAAACTGAGTGGTTTTCTAGGTGCGAGGGAGGTCTGGGAAGTCGGCGATGACCCGGCTGATCGTCTCGAGGGCGCGGTCGAGGTGCTCGCGCTCGTGGGTCGCCATCAGGCTCGTCCGCAGCAGCGCCCCGCCCGGCGGCACCGCCGGGTGGATCGCGACGTTGGTGTAGACGCCGTTGTCGAAGAGCGCCTTGAAGAGCAGGACTGCCTGCCAGTCGTCGCCGACCATCACCGGCACCACCGGGGTGGTGGCGATGCTGCCGTCGGGCAGCGTCCCCGGCTCGACCACCTTTAGGCCGAGCCCTCGCAGGCCTTCGCGCAGGTACTCGGCATTCGAGAGCAGGCGCTCGAACAGCTGCGGGCCCTCGGCGCGGATCACCCGCAGCGCCGCCAGCGCCGCGCCGACCGCGGCCGGCACCGCCGAGGCGCTGAAGACGAAGGAGCGGGAGGCGATCCGCAGGTACTCGACCACCTCCGCCGGGCCGGCGATGAAGCCGCCGCAGGAGGCGAGGCTCTTGGAGAAGGTCCCCATCCGCAGGTCGACCTGGTCCTCGAGTCCGAACAGCTCGCTGGCGCCGGCGCCGCGGGCGCCGAGGACGCCGGCGCCGTGGGCCTCATCGACCATCAGCCGGGCGCCGTGGGCCTGGCAGAGCTCGACGATCCGCGGCAGGTCGCAGACGTCGCCCTCCATCGAGAAGACGCCGTCGACGACGACGAGGACGCCGCCACCGTCCTCAGCCGCCCGCTGCAGCATCTTCTCCAGCTTGTCCATGCGGTTGTGGCGGAAGGGCCGCAGCTTGGCGCCGGAGAGACGGCAGCCGTCGAGGATCGAGGCGTGATCGCCGGAGTCGCAGACGACGGTGTCGCCGGGGCCGAGGATGGTGCCGATGCAGCCGACGTTGGATTGGTAGCCGGTGGTGTAGACGATCGCGTCCTCGGTCCCCATCCACTCCGCCAGCTCGCGCTCGAGGTCGAGGTGCAGCGGCGTCGTCCCGTTCAGCAGGCGCGACCCGGTCACCCCGGTGCCGTAGGTCTCCAGCGCCTCGCGAGCGCCGGCCTTGACCCGCTCGTCACCGGTCAGGCCGAGGTAGTTGTTGGAGCCGAGCATGATCGTCTCCCGGCCCTCCATCTCGACGATGGGGCCGGCCTGCGAGGTCAGCAGGCGGAAGTAGGGCAGGAGGTCGTGCGCCTTGGCGGCTTCGAGCTGCTCGAGGCGATCGTGGTTGCGCGCCTTCTCGAAGACGTCGACGGGAGCCTTTGCAGTCTCGCTCATCTACGGATAAGTGTAGGTTGCGCCCCGATGGCAAGCCTGACGATCCGCCCGGTCCGGAGTAGGGGCGAGCGCAAGCGCTTCGTCAAGGTGCCCTTCCACCTCCACCGCGACCATCCGCAATGGGTGGCGCCGCTGGTCTTCGAGCGGATGCAGTTCCTCGACCCGAAGAAGAACCCCTGGTTCGAGCACGGCGAGGCGGAGCTCTTCGTCGCCGAGCGCGAGGGCGAGCCGGTAGGCCGGATCAGCGCCCATGTCGACCGCCGCTGGGACGAGTACCAGGGCGGCAGCGACGCGATGTTCGGCTTCTTCGAGACCAGCGAGGACCCCGAGGTCGCCCGGGCGCTGCTGGAGGCCGCCTGCGAGTGGGCCCGCGGCAAGGGACGGGAGCGGATCCTCGGCCCGATGGACTTCACCACCAACGACGAGATCGGGATCCTGATCGAGGGCTTCGAGCGGCGGCCGATGATCCTCGAGCCCTGGCACCCGCCCTTCTACACGCAACTGATCGAAGCCGAGGGGTTCGCGAAGACGATGGACGTGCTGATGTGGGAGCTGCAGTTCGGCGACCTCAAAGAGGGCGAGAAGTTCGACCCCTCGATCCACGCCGCCGCCGAAAAGGCCCTGCGCGAGGAAGGGATCGTGCTCCGCACCATGCGCAAGCGTGAGATGGCCGACGAGGTGCGGCGCTTCATGGACATCTACAACGAGGCCTGGGGCGACAACTGGGGCTTCGTCCCGATTACCGACGCCGAGGTTGAGTTCCAAGCGAAGAACCTGAAGCAGGTGATCGACGAGGACTGGGCCTACATGGCCGAAAAAGACGGTGAGGCGATCGGCGCCGCCCTCACCCTGCCGGACATCAACCAGGTGATGGCGAAGCTGAACGGGCGGCTGCTGCCCTTCGGCTGGGCCAAGTTCCTGCTCGGCAAACGCCAAATCAACCAGTGCCGCGTCTTCGCGCTGGGGGTCAAGCACGCCTACCGCCACACCGGCGTCGCCGCCGGCCTCTACCTCAAACACCTCGAGGAGGCGTCGGTGCCGGGCGGGATCGTCGGCGGTGAGATGGGCTGGATCCTGGAGACGAACAAGCCGATGAACCGCGCGATGGAAGGAATGGGCGGCAAGGTCGTCAAGAAGTACCGTCTTTACGAGCGTTCCCTCTAAGAGCGACCCGCGAGCGCGCTAGAGTCGCCGGGGTGGATGAGCTGCAGGTAGACGGCGAGGTCATCGCCGAAGAAGACGCCGGGCCGCGCGACGCCACCGACCCGGTGCGCCCGCTGCCGACCGAATACCAGGAGCCGGAGGGTTCCTCGCTGTCGGTGCTGCGGCCCGAGGTGAAGACGGCCGCTCTCGCCGCTGCCGGCGGGGTCCTGGCTGGGGCCGCGACCGTCGCCGCCGTGCGCGCGGTCAGCGGCGCCGCGACGAAGACGCGCCCATCGCGCCGCCTCGTCGGCCGCCGCCAGCGCCAGAACGTAGTAGCCAGCCGCTCCTTCCTCGTCGACGTACACCTCCTCGGCCGCTAACGCCGCCGATGGGCCGAAAACCGGTCTATATGTCCGGAAATCGTCCCGTCGAGGTGGAGGTGCGGCCGCCTTCGCCCTATCGGCTGCCGCGGGGGAGCGCTGACCGGACGCTGCGGGTGTGGGGCGGGGTTGCGACCAGGCTCCTCCATGTCGAAGGCAGTCCGGTGCTGGTGCGGGCCTGGCAGCCAGGGCGCCGCCTGGTCCGCTTCCGGGCCGAGGCGATCGACCCGGCGCGCGTCACCCGGCCGCCGATCGCGATGCCGCCCTGCCCCGGCCCGGCCCGGCGTGAGCAGCTCGAGGAGGCGATCGCCTGCATGCGCCGCGCCCTCTGGGTCGATACCGACCTCTCCGACTTCTACCGCCGCTTTCGCCGCGATCGGCTGGTTGGCCCGCTGATCCGGCGGATGCCGGACTTCCGTCCCAAAGGTCGGCCGTGGCCGTGGGAGGCCCTGGCCGCGGCCGTGGTCGGGCAGCTGATCGAGGCCGAGAGGGCGGCGCTGATCGAGCGGCGGATCGCCGGTCGGTGGGGGCCGCGCCTCGGCGACGGTCGCGGGACCCTGCGCGACGTTCCTGGTCCGGCGGTGCTCGCCGGCCGCGCCCCGGCCGAACTGGAGCAGATGGAACTGGTCGGCAAACGGGCGGTGGCGCTACGGCGGCTCGCCCGCGATGTCGCCGCCGGCCGCTGCCGGATCGAGAGCGCGACAGGCGACGGGCGTCTGCTGGCGTTGCCCCAGATCGGCCCCTGGACCGTGCAGTGCCTCGGCCTCTTCGGCCGCAACGAACCAGACTCGCTCCCGGCCGGGGACCTTGCCTACGTCAAGCTGATTGGCCGTCTGCGGGGAGAAGGCCGGCGGGCGACGATCCCCGAGGTCGAAGAGTTCTACGCGCCGTACGCGCCCTACCGCGGCCTGGTCGGCGCCCTCACCCTCTCT
>DASSNA010000114.1:0-4175 GCA_035688445.1 Solirubrobacterales bacterium
TGGGAGTGCTGATCGGCGTCCGCGCCGAACAGTTTGACGACGTCGCCTTTGCCCAGACCTTCATCCTGCAGCCGCTGATCTTCCTCGGCGGCGTCTTCTACTCGGCGGCGCTGCTGCCGCAGCCGTGGGAGACCCTGACCCGCTTCGACCCGATCTTCTACATGATCAATTTGGTCCGCTACGGCTTCGTTGGCTTCACCGAAGTCAGCATCCCCCTCTCGCTGCTGGCGCTGACCGCCGCCACCGGCGTGCTCTTCCTCTTCAACCTCCGCCTCTTCAGCCGCGGCTACCGCCTGCGCGCCTAGTTATTGGCCGGGACGGCGACTTTGCCGTGGTCGTCGGGGAGGAGGAGGATCGCGCCCTCGCCGGTGGCGTAGGCCTCCTCGCCGTGCTGGATCACATCCATGCCCATCGCCTCCTCGCGGTCGCTAGCCCGCAGCGGCATCACCAGGCCGACCAGCTTCAGCAAGATGAAGGTCATCACGAACGCGTAGGTCGGCCCGGCCAGCACCGCCAGCACCTGGTCCCAGAGCTGGGCGGCGTTGCCGTAGAAGAGCCCGTCGGAGACGCCGTTCCAGGTCGCTTGCGCGAAGAAGCCGATGAAGAGGATGCCGATCAAGCCCGCGGTGCCGTGCGCGGCCAGTACGTCGAGGGTCTCGTCGACCCGCGTCCGCGTCCGGTAGGCGATCACGCCGTAGCTCGGCAGCGCCCCCGCGAAGCCCAGCAGCATCGCCCAGCCGGGGCTGATGAAGCCGCCCGCCGGGGTAATCAGTACGCAGCCGACGACGATCGCGGTGGCGGCGCCGATCGCGGTCACTTTCCGCCCGCGGAACAGATCGAGGGCGAACCAGGCGACCAGGGTGCAGGCGGGGCAGAGCAGGGTGTTGACGAAGGCGAGCACGCTCGCATCGCCGGTCGAGAAGCCGCTGCCGCCGTTGAAGCCGAACCAGCCGAACCACAGCAGGCCGGCGCCGACCAGTACGTACACGGCGTTGTGGGGGAGCAGCGCCTGGCGGCCATAGTCCTTGCGCGCCCCGACGACCAGTGCCGCCGCCAGCGCCGAGAAGCCGGAGCCCATCTCGACCGGCACGCCGCCGGCGAAGTCGAGCGTCCCGCCCGACATCAGCCAGCCGTTGCCGAAGGCCCAGTGGGCGAGGACGGCATAGACCAGCACCGACCACAGCGCCGCGAAGACGAGGAACGGCCCGAAGCGCATCCGCTCCACCACGGCGCCGGAGATCAGCGCCACGGTGATGATGCAGAAGGTCGCCTGGAAGGCGAAGAAGACGAGCTCGGGGATCGTCCCGCCCGCCCGCGGCGCGAAGTCGACGCCGCTGAGGAAGGCGTTGCCGAAGCCGCCGATGACCTTGCCGTCGCCGCCGTCGAAGGCGAGCGAGTAGCCGACCGCGGCCCAGGTGACAGCGGCGACCGCGATCGCGGCGACGCTCATCATGAAGGTGTTGAGGGTGTTCTTCGAGCGCACCAGCCCGGCGTAGAAGAGCCCCAGCGCCGGCGTCATCATCAGCACCAGCGCGGTGGCGACCAGCATCCAGGCGGTGTCGCCGGTGTCGATCGCGGCGATCATTTGCTCACCGGCGTCACGGCGCCCTCGTCGCTGTCGCCGGTGCGGATCCGCACCGCCTGCTCGAGCGGCATCACGAAGATCTTGCCGTCGCCGACCTCGCCGGTGCGGCCGCCTTCGCAGAGCGCCTGCACGGTCGTATCGACGAAGCCGTCGGAGACGGCGACCTCGAAGCGCACCTTCTCCGAGAGCCCCATCTGCACGGTGGTGCCGCGATAGGTCTCGACCCGGTCGAGCTCGCCACCGTGGCCCTGCACCCGGCTGATCGAGAACCCGCGGACCTCCGCCCGGTAGAGCGCCTCGAGGACTTGGTTCGCCTGCTCAGGGCGAACGATCCCGATTACGAGTTTCACTTACCTCACCCCTCTCCCCAAAGTTGCCGCTGCCGGCGCGAGCCTATCGCGATGGCAATTGGGATTGCGGGCCGCTCCCACGGCACCGGCCGGCGCTCCCGCCTCCCTACAATCCGGAGCGAATGGCCTCGCGGGTCCGCAGGCGGCGACGTAAGCCGCACCATCGCCTCTGGCACAAGATCGCAATCCCCTTGGGGGTTCTCGTTGCGCTTGGGCTGGTCGCCGGCGGGATCGCCGCGGCCTGGGCGATCAACATCTACAACTCGGCGCCGCCGCTCTCCAGCCTGAAGCCGGTGCAGAAGGGCCGCTCCTCGGCGATCTACGCCGCCGACGGCAGCCTGATCGGCTTCATCCGCTCGGAAAACATCCGTCAGCCGGTGCCGGCGAAGGTGCTGCCGCAGGTGATGAAGGACGCCACGGTCGCGATCGAGGACAAGAACTTCTGGAACCACGGCGCGCTCGACCCCCAGGGCATCGCCCGCGCCGCCTGGAAGGACATCGAGGCCGGCGGCAAGCCCGTTCAGGGCGCCTCGACGATCACCCAGCAGCTGGTCCGCAACCTCTACATCCAGAACCCCGAGGAGACGCTCGAACGGAAGATCAAGGAAGCCGCGCTCGCCAACGAACTCTTCGAAAAGCACAGTCGCGGCTGGATCCTCGCCCAGTACCTCAACACGGCGCCCTACGGGACCGTCGAAGGGCAGACGGCGGTTGGGGCCGAGGCGGCAGCGCAAACCTATTTCAGCAAACCGGCTAAAGACCTCGGCTTGCCCGAAGCGGCGCTGCTCGCCGGGCTGCCGCAGGCGCCCTCCGAATACAACCCCTTTCTCGACCCGAAGGCGGCGCTGAAGCGGCGCAACGAGGTGCTGAACGCGATGCACGAACAGGGCTACATCACCGGAGGCGAATACCGCGACGCCCGCACCCACGGCCCGGCCTCGAACCGGGCAACAAGTACCAGGTGATCAAGGACCCGTTCCTCTTCGACCTGGTCCAGAACGAACTGATCGAGAAGTACGGAATCAACACCGTCCGCAACGGCGGTCTCAAGGCTTACACGACGATCGATCCGAGCCTGCAGGAAAAGGCCGAATACGCCGTCGAAAACTACTGCTCGGTCTGTTACTCGGAAGGCGGTCCGGCGGCAGGCCTGGCCTCGGTCAACCCGAAGACGGGTGCGATCGTCGCCCTCGCCTCGACCGAAGGCTACGCCAGCGAAAGCCAGTTCAACTACGCCTGGCAGGCGCACCGCCAGCCCGGCTCCTCGTTCAAGACCTTCGTGCTGACGACCGCGATCAAGCAGGGGATCGACCCCGCCAGCACCTACTACAACGGCACCTCGCCGATGACGCTGGAGATTCCCGGCGGCGGCACCTGGACCGTCAACAACGCCGAGCCCGGCGGCGGCACGATGTCGCTGGAAGCGGCGACTTGGGACTCGGTCAACGTCATCTTCGCCCAGCTCGACCTCGACGTCGGGCCGGAAAACGTGACCGAAACCGCGCACGAAATGGGGATCGAATCGCCGCTGCAGTCGGTACCGGCCGAGGCGATCGGCGGTCTCGCCTACGGCGTCAGCCCGCTGGAAATGGCTGACGCCTACGCGACCCTCGCCAACGGTGGCATCCACCACGACCCCACCGCGGTCAGCCGAGTCGAATTCCCTGACCACAAGGTGGACGAATTCGACAAAGAATCGGGCGAACGGGTGCTGACCCCGGGCCAGGCCTACGACGTGACGCGCATCCTCGAGGGCGTGATCACCCAGGGCACCGGCGCCGGCTACACCTACATGGGCTGCAGCGCCGAGGCCGGCAAGACCGGTACCTCGGAGGGTCTCTCCGACGCCTGGTTCGTCGGCTACACGCCGCTTTTTTCCACCGCGGTCTGGGTCGGTCACCCGCAGTCGCGCGAATACACCGGTTTCGGTGGTCCCACCGCCGGCCCGATCTGGCGCTCCTATATGGAATCGGCCCAGGAAGGCAACTGCCCCGAATTCGAATCTCCCAGCTCGCTGCCTGAACTCGAAGGCCTCGACAGCGGCCATACCTCCGGCTCCTCCTCGGGCTACGAAAGCTCCGAAGGCGAATACGAAGAAGAACCTGAAGAAGGCGAAGAAGAAAAGGAAGGCAAGGGCAAGGAAAAGGGCGGCGAAGAAGAAGGCGGCAACGAACCCACCCCGGAACCGACTCCCACGCCCGAACCAACGCCCGCTCCAACCCCCACGCCCTCACCACCCC
>DASSNA010000115.1:0-3683 GCA_035688445.1 Solirubrobacterales bacterium
GCGGCGGGGTCGCCGGGGCCGTTGGCGAGGAAGACGACGTCGGGGTCCTCGGCGAGGACTTCCTCCGGGCTGCTGGTGCAGGGCAGCAGGGTCAGCCGAGCGCCGTGCTCGCGCAGCTGGCGAACGATGCTGAGCTTGACGCCGGTGTCGATGCCGACCACGTGCGGGCCTTCACCCTCGAAGCGGACCGCCTCGGCGGGGGTCACGGTGCGGGCGAAGTCGGCGCCGTCCATCGAGGGCTCGGCGGCGATCAGCTCGCGCGCCTCGGCTTCCGGCGTCGCTGCCGGGAAGATGCCGCCTCGCATCGCCCCCTGGTCGCGAATGTGGCGGACCAGCGCCCGGGTGTCGACGTCGCTGATCGCGGGGACGCCGCAGTCGCCGAGCCAGTCGAGCCAGCCGCCCTCGGCGGTGGCAACGTCCTCGCGGTTCTTGGCGTCGCGCATGACGACGCCGCGGGCGTGGACGGCTTCGGACTCCATCGCCTGGGCGGAGACGCCGTAGTTGCCGATCAACGGATAGGTGAAGACGATGATCTGGCCGGCGTAGGAGGGGTCGGTGACGGCCTCTTGGTAGCCGGTCATCGCGGTGTTGAAGACGACCTCGCCGGTGACGGCACCCTCGTGGCCGCAGGCGAGGCCGTCGAGGCGAGTCCCGTCCTCAAGCAGCAGGTAGGCACTCATTCGCCCGTTCCTTTCTGGACCCCGACAACGAAAAGGCACAGATGAACCTTCATGCGGCGACTCCGAGGCTGAAGCTGCGCAGGCGGAAGGCGACCTGGCCGGCAGCGACAGTGACGAGGACGCGGCCGGTGAGGGTGCGCCCGGCGCACCAAGAGTTGGCCGAGCGGCTCTCGTAGCCGTCCTCGCCGACGGTCCACTCGGCGCTGAGGTCGCAGAGGGCGACGTTCGCCTCCGAGCCCGGGGCCAGGGTCGGGCGCTCGAGGTCGAAGGGCTCGGCGCCGCCGGCCATCCGCTCGACCAGGAGGCCGAGGTCGATCACGCCGGGCAGGACCAGGTCGGTGTGCAGCGCCGCGAAAGCGGTCTCGAGGCCGGTCACCCCGAAGGCCGCCTGCTCGAAAGGCACGTCCTTTTCCTCCGGCTGGTGCGGCGCGTGGTCGGTGGCGATGCACTCGATCGTGCCGTCGCGCAGGCCCTCGATCAGGGCTTCGCGGTCGCGCTCTTCGCGCAGCGGCGGGTTCATCTTGGCGCGGTGCGGGTCGAGGCTGCGCACCTCCTCATCGGTGAGGCAGAGGTGGTGCGGGCTGGCCTCGGCGCTGATCCGCACCCCGGCCGCCTTGGCGGCGCGGACGATCTCGACCGACTCGGCGGCGGAGAGGTGCTGGACGTGGATGCGGGCGCCCTCGTAACCGGCGAGGGCGGCGTCGCGAGCGATCATCGTCGACTCCGAGACCGAGGGGATGCCGCCGATGCCGAGCAGGGCCGAGACCGGCCCCTCGTGCATCGCGCCCCCCTGGGAGAGCTGCGGGTCCTCCTCGTGCAGGGCGATGTTGCCGCCACAGAGGCGCTGGTACTGGAGCGCGCGCCGCATCACCCCGGCGTCGGTGATCGGCAGGCCATCGTCGGAGAAGCCGATCGCGCCCGCTTCGCGCAGCTCGACCATCTCGGTCAGTTCGGTGCCCTTCATCTCGCGGGTGACGGTGGCGAGGAAGCCGACGGGGACCGAGGCGCCGGCGCGGGCCTGCTCGCGCAGGGCGGCGACGGCGGCGGCAGTGGAGACGGGCGGCTCGGTGTTGGCCATCGCGAGGATGCCGCAGTAGCCGCCGGCGGCGGCGGCGCGGGTGCCGGTCTCGACGTCCTCTTTGTGCTCGTGGCCGGGGGTGCGGAGGTGGACGTGGGGGTCGAAAAAGGCCGGGAAGGCGTGCAAGCCCTCGCCCTCGATCACCTCAGCACCGTCGACCTCGGCCTCACCGGGCGAGACAAGCGCGGCGATCGTGCCTTCACGAATGACGACGTCATGGATCGCGTCAATTCCCGCCACCGGGTCGAGCACGTTGGCCCGGCGCAGGATCAGGTGCGCGTCCTCGCCGGGGCGCACGTCGAGCGAGTCAGTGAGGCTCACGCCGAAGTTCCAATCGGGGTCGGCTTGCTGCCCTCGCCCTCACCGGCCGCTGCCGGCTCGCCGCCGGCGAGCAGCTCGTAGAGGATCGCCATCCGCACCACCAGGCCGGCGGCGACCTGCTCGGCGATCAGCGACTGCGGCGAGTCGATCGCCTCGCCGGAGAGCTCGACGCCGCGGTTGACCGGACCCGGGTGCATCAGCAGCTGGCGCGGGTTGAGGCGGCGGCTGTCGATCTGGAAGTTGGCGGCGTACTCGCGCAGCGAGGGGACGAAGCTCTCGCTCATCCGCTCCTTCTGCATCCGCAGCGCGTAGACCACGTCGGCCTCCTCCAGCGCCTCCAGCGAGTGGGAGACATCGCAGCCGAGCTCCTCGATCCCGCGCGGGATCAGGGTCGGCGGGCCGCAGACCGTGACCTCGGCGCCCATCCGGTTGAAGGCGATCAAGTTGGAGCGGGCGACGCGGCTGTGGAGGACGTCGCCGACGATCCAGATCCGCACCCCCTCCAGCGAGCCGAGGCGACGGCGCAGGGTGTAGACGTCGAGCAGCGCCTGGCTCGGGTGCTCGTGCTTGCCGTCGCCGGCGTTGACGACCGCGGCGGTGGTCCAGCCCGCGACCATCTGCGCCGCGCCCGCGTAGGGGTGGCGGATCACGATTGCGGCGGGGTCGTAGGCGGAGAGGGTGACGATGGTGTCCTTCAGCGACTCGCCCTTCTCGACCGAGGAGCCGGCGGCCTTGACCGAGACGACGTCGGCGGAGAGCCGCTTGGCGGCGAGGTCGAAGGAGCTCGAGGTGCGGGTGCTCGACTCGTAGAAGAGGGAGACGACGGTGCGGCCGCGCAGGGTCGGCACCTTCTTGATGTTGCGGCGGCCGACCTCGGCGAAGCTCTCGGCACGGTCGAGGATCGCTTCGATCTCCTCGCGGGAGAGCTGCTCGATCGAGAGCAGGTGCTTCATTTAGCTCACCTCCAGGGGTGCTTGCTCGGAGATCGTCACCTCGTCCGTGCCGTCGACCTCCTCGAGGCGGACGTTGACCCGCTCGCCCGGCGCCGTCGGCAGGTTCTTGCCGACGTAGTCGGGGCGGATCGGCAGCTCGCGGTGGCCGCGGTCGCAGAGGACGGCGAGCTGCACCCGCAGCGGCCGGCCGTAGTCGAAGAGGGCCTCGATCGCGGCGCGGACGGTGCGGCCGGTGTAGAGGACGTCGTCGACGAGGACGACGGTGCGCTCGCTGAGGTCGAAGTCGAGGTGGGAGTCGTGGACAACCGGCTGCGAGGCGGGCGCCTTGGCGCCGACGTCGTCGCGGTAGAAGGAGATGTCGAGGTCGCCGATCGGCAGCTCGGCGCCGGTGATCTCCTCGAGGAAGGCGTGGAGGCGGCGGGCCAGCACGGCGCCACGGGTGTGAATGCCGACGACCGCAAGGCGCCCCGCATCCGGGTTCTTCTCGGCGATCTCGTGGGCGATCCGCTGCAGCGTTCGCCTCAGATCATCGTGCTCTAGCACGACATTCTCATTCACTTCGGTTGCTTCCTTCCTGGCCTCGCGGGACCGGGTTAAAGGACGGCCTCACTGTAACAGCGGTTGCGGCGGGGCGGGGTAGGGCCCCTCGAC
>DASSNA010000161.1:0-3168 GCA_035688445.1 Solirubrobacterales bacterium
GGCGACGTTGATCCACTGCTTGGCGTAGGCAGCCGGGTAGATGTCAGACCAGCCAACCGAGGTGCCGAGGACGTCATGGTGGATGTAGGGGTCCTGGCGGCAGCCGGGGTAGTGCCGGTAGGAGGGCGAGCGCCGACCGGGCCGCGTGCGCTCGAGGTCGCGCAGGCAGTAATTGAGCTTGGGACTGGTGCGCACGATCTCGCCGAGGCTGCCGTCAGCGCGCACCCGCAGCAGGTCGAAGTGGGCGAGCTGGTGGACCTTCCAATAGGCGCCGCCCCAGTAGGAGCCGACGTCGGTGAAGCGCAGGGTGACCCGGCTGGGGACGGTGATGTGGCCGCCGCCGGCCTTGTAGATCCGCTGGTTGACCCGCATCGAGTGCCAGCCGTTGCGCCGGCCGTGCAACTCCATCGGCCCGCGGCCGCGGCTGCGGACGTCGCTGGTCGCGCGCAGCAGGACGTGGCCGGAGCCGGCGTACTGGACGTACAGTTCGCTCGGCGCCCCGATCCGCAGGTTAGGGCAGCGCAGGTGCTTCGCCTCGGGGCCTTCACAGGGGTTGGCGACCGAGGCCGCGCCAGCGGCCGCCGCCACCAGCGCAGCGAGCAGCACCAGCACGGCAAGGGACGAGAGGAAAATGCGGGCCCGCACCGGCCTCAGACTATCCCGAGCCGTTGCTATGGTCGCCGGACGGTGAGTGACATCCCCGACAACTTCCAAACCGCGCCGCTGGCCGAGGTCGACCCCGAGATCGCCGCGGTCCTTGACGCAGAGCTGAACCGCCAGCGGCGGACGCTGGAGATGATCGCCTCGGAGAACTTCGTGCCGCAGGCGGTGCTCGACGCCGTCGGCTCGGTTCTCACCAATAAGTACGCCGAGGGCTACCCCGGCCGTCGCTACTACGGCGGCTGCGAGGAGGTCGACGTCGCCGAGCAGCTGGCAATCGACCGCGCCAAGGATCTATTCGGCGCCGACCACGCCAACGTCCAGCCCCACTCCGGCGCCCAGGCCAACAACGCGGTCTACATGGCGCTGCTGGAACCCGGCGACACCTTCCTCGGCCTCGCCCTCGACCACGGTGGCCATCTCAGTCACGGGATGAAAATCAACGTCAGCGGCAAGCTCTACAACCCGGTCCCCTACCACGTCAGCCGCGAGGATTTCCTCGTCGACATGGACGAGGTGGAGCGGCTCGCCAACGAGCACAAGCCAGCTTTGATCGTCACCGGCTGGTCGGCCTACCCGCGCCAGCTCGACTTCGCTGCCTTCCGTGAGATTGCCGACTCGGTCGGCGCCAAGCTGATGGTCGACATGGCCCACTTCGCCGGCCTTGTTGCCGCGGGCGAGCACCCAAACCCGGTCCCACACGCCGACGTCGTCACGACGACGATCCACAAGACCCTCGCCGGTCCGCGTAGCGGCATGATCCTCTGCCGCTCCGAGCACGCGAAAGCGATCGACAAAGCGATCTTCCCGGGCCAGCAGGGCGGGCCACTAATGCACACGATCGCCGCCAAGGCGGTCGCCCTCCACATTGCCGCCAGCGAGCCGTTCAAGCAGCGTCAGCGAGAGACGATCGCCAACGCGCAGGCGCTCGCGGCCGGCCTCGAAGCGGGCGGTGTTCCGGTCCTCACCGGCGGCACCGACGTCCACCTCGTCCTCGTCGACCTCACCCCGACCGGCCTAGACGGTCAGACCGCGGAGGACCGGCTGGACGAGGTCGGGATTACCGTCAACCGCAACGCGATCCCCTTCGACGAGCGGCCGCCGATGAACCCCTCCGGCCTGCGGATCGGCACCCCGGCGCTGACCACCCGCGGCATGGGCGCCGAGGAGATGGCCGAGATCGCCGCGGTGATCGTCGCCGCCCTCGGCCCCGACTTCGAGTCGGAAAAAGAGGACCTGGGCACCCGCACCGGCGCCCTGATGGACCGCTTCCCGCTCTACGCCGAGCTCGCGGCGACCGTTTAACCCCTTGAGAATCTGGGTCGACATGAGCGCTCCGGCGCACGTGCTTGTGCTGCGGCCGATCATCGAGCGGCTGCGGGGAGAAGGGCACGAGGTGGAGATCACCTCCCGCGACTACGCCCAGACTCAGCAGCTGCTCGAGCTCCACGGCCTCGACCACACGCCGATCGGCAAGCACGGCGGCGCCTCGCGTCTGCGCAAGGGCTACCGCCTCGCCGCCCGCAGCAGCCAGATGCTGATCTTCGGCCGCGGCCGCGGCTTCGACCTGGCGCTGGCACACGGCTCCAACGACCTCGCGATCGCCGCTCGCCTGCTCGGCATCCCCGAGGCCAACATGCACGACTACGAGTACGCGGTCACCCAGCACCGAATCGGCTGCCGCTTCGCCAAGCGGGTGATGTTCCCCGACTCGGTGCCGCTGGAGCGCCTGCGCCGCTTTGGTGTGACCCCCGAGAAGTACTTCCCCTACCCGGGTCTGAAGGAGGAGTACTACCTCTACGACTTCGAGCCCGACGGCGAGGCGCTGCGGCGCCTGGGGGTCGACGAGGAGCGGGTCGTCGTGATCGTGCGCCCGCCGCCCGACGTCTCGCTTTACCACCGCAAGTCGAACCCGCTCTTCCCCCGCGTCCTCGACCGGCTCGGCCGCGACGAGGGCGTGCACGCGGTGGTGCTGCCGCGCACGGGAGCACAGCGCGAGTTCATTACCGGCTTGAGCCTGCCCTCGGTGATCGTCCCACCGGGCGCGGTCGAGGCCCAGAGCCTGGTCGCCCTCGCCGACCTCGTCGTCTCCGCCGGCGGCACGATGAACCGCGAGGCCGCCGCCCTGGGGACCCCTGTCTACACCACCTACGGCGGCCGCCTCGGCGGCGTCGACGAAGCGCTGATCCGCTCCGGCCGCCTGCGGCCGCTGACCGACCCCCGCGCCGTCGAGCTGCAGAAACGAACCGCGGAGGCGACGCCCGTGCGCCGCGATCCCGCCTTCCTGGTCGAGACCATCCTCGGTACCGTCGGAGCGAAACCATTGCGCGAAGAGCCTCATCCCGTAACGCCTTCCTGAGCGAGCTGCCCGAGCCCGAGCCGGGGCTCGAAGAACTCGTCGCGCCCGCGCGGGAGGGCGACCCGCGGCGGATCGACACGGTTCTGCGGGGGCTCGACGTCCTCATCTCGGCCTCGATCCTGCTCGTCCTCTCGCCGTTGCTCGCCTTG
>DASSNA010000180.1:0-12806 GCA_035688445.1 Solirubrobacterales bacterium
TTCGACTCGCTGGCTGAGAAGCTGCAGAGCACCCGCGCCGACGTTCGCGGCCGCGGGACTCTGACCGAGGAGGACATCTCGGCCGCGATGCGGGAGATCCGCCTCGCCCTGCTCGAGGCCGACGTCAACTTCAAAGTCGTCAAAGCCTTCACCAAGACCCTGAAAGAACGCTGCCTGGGCGAGGACGTGATGTCGAGCCTCGACCCGGGCCAGCAGGTGGTGAAGATCGTCAACGAGGAGCTTGCTGCGCTGATGGGCGGCACCGGCTCGGAGCTGGCGATGGCCTCCAGCGGCCCGACCGTGATCCTGATGGCCGGCCTGCAGGGCTCCGGCAAGACGACCGCCTGCGCCAAGCTCGCCCAGTTCTTCGGCAAAGAGGGCAAGGACGTGGCCCTCGCCGCCTGCGACGTCTACCGGCCGGCCGCGGTAGAGCAGCTGGTGACGATGGGCAAGCGCGCCGGCGCCCACGTCTACGAGCGCGGCACCGACGCCGACCCGGTCGACATCGCCTCCTGGGCCCTCGACGAAGCCCGCGCCGAGCGCCGCGACGTGCTGATCGTCGACACCGCCGGCCGCCTCCACATCGACCAGGACCTGATGGCCGAGCTGGCGAAGATCCGCAAGCAGACCCGCCCGCACGACGTCCTTCTTGTCGTTGACGCGATGACCGGCCAGGACGCGGTCGGGGTCGCCGAATCCTTCGCCGAGTCGGCCGAGTTCGATGGCGTCGTCATGACCAAGCTCGACGGCGACGCCCGCGGCGGCGCCGCGCTCTCGGTCAAAGCGGTCACCGGCAAGCCGATCCTCTTCGCCTCGACCGGCGAGAAGATCGAGGACTTCGACAAGTTCCACCCCGACCGCATGGCCCAGCGCATCCTCGGCATGGGCGACGTGCTCAGCCTGATCGAGAAAGCCGAGCAGCAGGTCGACGAGGACGAAGCCGAGGCGATGCAGGAGAAAATGCGTCGCGACCAGTTCACGCTGGAGGACTTCCTCACGCAGATGAAACAGGTCCGCAAAATGGGGCCGCTGAGCGGGATCATCGGGATGCTGCCGGGGATGGGGGCGATGAAACAGCTGAAGAACGCGCCCATCGACGAAGGCGAGCTCGACCGGGTCGAGGCGATCATCCTCTCGATGACGCCCCAGGAGCGGGCCCACCCGGGGCTAATCAACGGCTCCCGCCGTAAACGGATCGCCGCCGGCTCCGGGACCAAAGTCCAGAACGTCAACCAGCTGGTCAAGCAGTTCGACCAGATGAAAGTGATGATGAAATCGATGGCCAACGGGCGGATGCCGACGCCGCAGGAGATGTCCCGGCTGGCGGGCGGCGGACAGCGCCCAAAGGTGAGAAGGCGCTAACCCAGATCAGTCGGCGCATCCTCCGCTTCGCGTCCGGGTGCGCCTATTCGGTAACCTGCCCGGCCCAATGGCAGTCCGAATCAGACTTAGACGAGTGGGTTCGAAGAAGAACCCGATCTGGCGCATCGTCGTCGCCGACAAACGCTCGCCCCGCGACGGGCGGACGATCGAGACGATCGGCCAGTACAACCCCCAGACCGAGCCCTCGACGATCAACATCGACGAGGAGCGCGCCCGCCACTGGCTCGAGCACGGCGCTCAGCCCTCTGAGACCGTGGCGACCCTGCTCCGCACCAAGGGCATCAAGGCCACCGGCAGCTAGCCGGCGGCGGCGCGATGACGGAGCTGCTCGAGTTCCTCGTCAAGGCCCTCGTTGAGGAGCCGGAGGCGGTCGTGGTCGAGGAGCTGGAGGAAGATGGCGACCTCGTCTACGAGATCAGCGTCGCCGAGGGCGACCTCGGCCGGGTGATCGGCAAGGGTGGGCGGATCGCCAACGCGATCCGGACGATCGCCAAGGCGGCCGCGGTGCGGATCGACCGGCGCGTGATCGTCGACATCCTCGATTAGCCCGGTCCCGCCGGTGCGACTCGACGTCTTCACCCTCTTCCCGGAGGCCTTCGACTGGTTCCAGTCGCAGCGCTCGGTGCAGAACGCGCTGCGCGAGGGCAACGAGTTCCGCCTCTTCGACTATCGCGGGACGACGCCACTCGGCGCCGGCCAGGTCGACGACTCCCCCTACGGTGGCGGCGCCGGGATGGTGCTGCGGGTCGACGTCGTCGACGCGGCGCTGCAGGCCGCCTACGGCGAGGGACCGCGGCCGCGGATCGTTCTTCTCTCGCCGACCGGGCCGCTGCTCGACGACCCGATCGCCGACGAACTGGTCGCCGAGCCCCATGTCGCCCTGCTCTGCGGCCGCTACGAGGGCTTCGACGACCGCGTCCACCAGCACCTCGCCGACGACGAGCTCTCGATCGGCCGCTACGTCCTCGCCGGTGGCGAGCTGCCGGCGATGGTCGTTGCTGATGTCTTGATGCGCAAGCTGCCCGGCGCCCTCGGCCACGCCGACTCGGCGGCCGAGGAGTCCTTCAGCCAGGTGCTGGAGGGGATGCCGGAGTATCCGCACTTCACCCGCCCGCCCAGCTACCGCGGCTGGGACGTGCCCGAGGTTCTGCTCTCCGGCGACCACGGGAAGGTACGAGAGTGGCGGCTAGAGCAGAGCCGCCAACGCGCCGAGGAGTTCAAAGCGGGCGATTCTTAGCCACGCCAGCTTCGCTTAAGGTCGGGCTTAGGCCCTTTGGGCTACCATTCCGCGACCGCGCGGTTCCCGCACATGGGTCCGGCGGTTTTTTCTCGCCATATGAGCTCCGTAATCGACAGCATCGAGCGCGCCCAGCTGAGGCAGGGCCTACCCAACTTCGACCCGGGCGATCGGGTCCGCGTCCACTTTCAGGTGGTCGAGGGCAGCCGCAAACGCATCCAGGTCTTCGAGGGCGTGGTGCTGCGGCGCCAGGGCTCCGGCGTGCGTGAGACCTTCACCGTGCGCAAACAGTCCTTTGGCGTCGGCGTTGAGCGGACCTTCCCGCTGCACTCGCCGAAGATCGAGAAGCTCGAGGTGGCGGCGCGCGGGGACGTGCGACGGGCGAAGCTCTACTACTTGCGCGGTCGGATCGGCAAGGCGGCTCGCGTCGCCGAGCGTCGCTGGGGCATCGATGACGACATCGTCGCGGCGCCGGCGGCCGAGGGCGCTGCCGTGGACGCCGAGGGCGTCAGCCAGGATGAGGTCGTGCCGGAGGCGGCGCCGGTCGAAGCCGAGGGCGGCGAGGAGGCCACTGAGGCCGCAGCGGAGGAGGCTCCGGCGGCTGAGGCCGAGGTTCCCGCCGAAACCGAGGAGGCCAGTGAGCCTGAGGCCGCAACGGAGACTGAGGAGCCCGAGGCTCCCGCTGAGCCCGAGGCCGCGGCGGAGACCGATAGTGGGGCGGAGCCGGACGCGGAAGCGCCCGAGGCAGGGGAGACCGAGGAAGCTTCAGCGCCTGAGAACGCCGAGGACGAGGAGCCGGAAGCCTCCGGCGACTCCGACGAGGACTCGGCAGCCTGAAACTCCGGATCCCGAAGCCGACCACCAAAGGCGGCGGGCTCATCGAGTTGGCCGTCATCGTCGCGCTGGCGCTAGGCCTGGCGCTGGCGATCCAGGCCTGGCTAATCAAGCCGTACCAGATCCCTTCTGAATCGATGGAGCCGACCCTCGACGTTGGCCAGCGGGTCCTCGTCAACCGCTTCATCTACCACTTCAAGGATCCTCAGCTCGGCGACATCGTCGTCTTCCACCCACCCACCGGCGCCGATAGCGGCACCGAATGCGGAGTGACGCCGAAAAACGGGGAACCCTGCCCGGAACCGACCGCCGGAGAGTCGAGTCAGAACTTCATCAAGCGGATCGTCGCCGGCCCTGGCGACACGCTCTCGATCAAAGAAGGGCACCCGGTCGTCAACGGGGTCGAGAAGAAAGACGAGCCCTACATCAACCCCTGCCCCAACGGCGAAATCTGCAATATGCCGAAAACGATCACGATTCCGCCGGATCATTACTTCATGATGGGCGACAACCGTGGGGCGAGCGACGACAGCCGCTTCTGGGGACCCGTCCCCAAGGAATGGATCATCGGTGAGGCCTTTGCCACCTACTGGCCCCCCGATCGCATCGGCACCCTCTAAGGGCGCGTCCGCTCCCCCGAAGGGGAAAGTCCACCGCCGCCGGCTGGCGCGCAGTCGCCGCCTGTTCACCTTCGACCGTGGACTGGGGAGCCGCTACGTCGCCGGTGCCGACGAGGCCGGCCGCGGCTGCCTGGCCGGGCCGCTGGTCGCCGCTGCGGTGCTGATCGACTACGAGCGCCTCTCGCACTCCGACCGCCGCGCGCTCAGCGGCCTGCACGACTCCAAGCAGATGACCGAAGAGCGGCGGCTGGAGATGTATCCGTGCGTGTTGCGGGCGGCCGAGCGGGTGAGCGTGGTGGTGCGCTGCGCCGCCGGGATCGACCGGCGCGGCCTGCACGTAACCAACATTGAAGCTCTCTCGCTGGCGCTGGAGCGGCTGGCGCCGCCCGAGGCGGAAGCGATCAGCCTCGTCGACGGCTTCCGCCTGCACCGCTGCGCGGTCCCGCACCGGCAGGTGATCCAGGGCGACGCCACCAGCGCCGCGATCGCCGCCGCTTCCGTGATCGCCAAGGTCACCCGCGACCGCTACATGCGTGAGGTGGCGACCCTGCACCCCGGCTGGGGGTTCGAGGAGCACGTCGGCTACTCGACTCCGGAGCACCGCGCGGCGATCGAGGAACTCGGGATCTCCCCTCTGCACCGCCGCTCGTTCCAGAGCGTCGCCTACTCCCAGCTCGAGCTCGGCTAGAACGCGCCCTTTATGTAGTCGACCTCGACGGCGCGGTCGCTGCGGTCGAGGGTGACGCCGACGGCGTCGAAGCGGATCTCGTCGTAGGGCGGCAGGTCGCGCCACTCCTGCATCCAGGCGGTGGCGAGGCGGCGCACCTGGCGCTGCTTGCGGTGGTCGATTGAGAGGATCGGCCGCTCGGGACCGAAGGAGGTACCGGCGCGTGCGGCCTTGACCTCGATGAAGACAAGCGTGTGGTTGTCGCGGGCGACGATGTCGAGCTCGCCGTAGCGGGTACGGGCGTTGCGCTCGACGATCTCCCAGCCCGAGGCGGCGAGTCGTGCGGCGACGAGGTCCTCGGCGATCTGGCCGGTGCGGCGGCGGGCGACGGTCATCCCTTGCCTAAGACGTGGGAGGTCACGAACTCTCCCCACCTCTGGCACAGAGAATTTCCGAAGTGCGCGCCACGCGCGCGACCTGGCTCCTTAGCGTCGCTCTCGTGCTCGCCACTGCCAGGACCTTCACCCTCGATGGCATCTCTGCCCGCCCAGTGCGGGTCGAGGTGGACGTCCACCGTGGACTGCCGAACTTCACGATTGTCGGCCTGCCCGACGCGGCGGTGCGGGAGGCGCGCGAGCGGGTGCGGGCGGCGCTCGTCAACTGCGGCTTCGAGTTTCCGCTGCGGCGGATCGTCGTCAACCTGGCGCCGGCAAGCCTGCGCAAGGCGGGGCCGGGGATGGACCTGGCGATCGCGGCGGCGCTGTTGAGCGCCTCCGAGCAACTGGAGTGGGAGGGGCTGGCGCGGGTGGCGCTGGTGGGGGAGCTGGCGCTGGATGGTTCGACGCGGCCAGTGCAGGGGGCGCTGGCGATGGCCGAGGCGGCGCGAGAGGGTGGGGCAGAGGCGATCGTGCTGCCGGCGGAGAACGGGGCGGAGGCGGCGCTGGTGGAGGGGCTGGGCGTCGTCCCGATACAGACGCTGGGGCAGTTACCCGGGCTCGTCACGGGGGATTGGGATCCGCCGCGACCCGAGCCATTGTCGCTGCGGTTGAGCGCGGCCGCGGGAGGGCCCGACCTGGCCGACTTGCGTGGCCAGCCCCACCTGCGCCACGCGCTCGAGGTGGCGGCGGCAGGCGGGCATAGCCTGCTGATGGTCGGCGCCCCCGGCGCCGGCAAGTCACTGGCGGCCAGCCGCCTGCCCTCGATCCTGCCGCCGCTGGCGCCGGCCGAGGCGCTCGAGGTGGCGCGGATCGCCAGTGCCTGCGGGCGGCTGGGCGGCGAGCTCCCCGGCGGGCGTCCGTTCCGCGCTCCGCACCACACGATTAGCGCACCCGGCCTAGTTGGCGGCGGCAGCCCGCCGCGGGCCGGGGAGGTGACGCTCGCTCATCGCGGTGTCCTCTTCCTCGATGAGCTCTGTGAGTTCAAGCGCGACGCGCTGGAGGCGCTGCGGGCACCTCTGGAGGCGGGCGAGGTCACGATCTCTCGCGTCGGCGGGCGGTGTGAGTTGCCCTGCCGCTTCATGCTGATTGCCGCTTCCAACCCTTGTCCGTGCGGGAGGGGAGAGGCCGATCCGGATTGCACCTGCGCGCCGTACGCGGTCCAGCGCTACCAGGGGAAGCTGAGCGGAGCGCTGGCTGACCGGATCGACATCCTCGCCGCGGTCCACCAGCCGAGTGCGGAGGAGATTGGCGGCGCGCCCGGCGAGCCTTCCGCCGTGGTGCGCGAACGAGTTTGCACGGCGCGAGAGCGGCAGGAGCTTCGCCTGGGTTCTGGCCGCTGCAACGCCGAGATGACTCCGGCGGAGGCGCGTACCTGCAAGTTGAGCTCCGGCGCGGAGAGCCTTCTCTCTGACCGCTATGCGCACCAGCGGCTCAGTGGTCGCGCCCATGACCGGACGCTGCGGTTGGCCCAGACGATCGCCGACCTCGCAGGAGTCGAGCAGATCGGCGAAGAGCAGATGGCCCAGGCGCTGCAACTGCGGAGGCGCGATCATGGCTGAGCCGACGGCCTGCCTCGAATGCCTGCGCCGATCTTGGCTGCTGGCGGCGCTCGCTCCCTATATAGAGAAGATCGCGACTGGCGAGCCGGGCTCCCGCTCGCCGGAACTGCTGCGGCTCTCGAATGAGGACCTGGTCGAGGTCGCGGCGCCAAAGGCGGCGGGGCAGCTGCTGGCGGAAAACGCGGCGCTGCCGGAGGACCGCCTTGCCGAGGCGCTGCGCGCAACCGAGTGCTGGGCCTGCTGTCGTCACGGCCAGCTCTACCCGGCTTCACTACGTGACGCCGCCGACGCGCCTTGGGCGCTGATCGGCCGCGGCGACCCGGCACTGCTCGAGGGTCTTGAGCTCGACGCTGCGGTGACGATCGTCGGCGCCCGCCGCGCCACCTCCTACGGCCGCGAGGTTGCCCGCGAGCTGGGACGGGAGTTGGCGGTGGCGGGGATGATCGTCGTCAGCGGCCTCGCCTTCGGCATCGACGCCTGCGCTCACCGCGGTGCCCTCGACGGCGGCCGCACGATCGCTGTGCTCGGCTGCGGTCCCGACGTGCCCTACCCAGCCTCGAACCGATCGCTCTGGCGTCGGGTCTGCGAAACCGGCCTCGTCCTCTCTGAGTTCCCTCCCGGCGCCACCCCTTGGCGCTGGACCTTCCCCGCCCGCAACCGGATTATGGCCGCGCTGGCCGGGATGACCGTCGTGGTCGAGGCGGCGTCCCGCTCCGGCTCCCTAATCACGACCGACCTCGCCGCCGACCTCGGCCGCGACCTGGGCGCTGTCCCCGGCCCCATAACTTCCCGCGCCTCCGCCGGCCCTAACAACCTTCTGGCCGGCGGTGCCTGCGTCATCCGCGACGCCCAAGACGTCCTCGACGCGATGCTCGGCCCGGGCCGACGCAAGGTCCTCGGGAAACGCACTACGGCCCTTGATCCCCACCTCGAAGCCGCCCTCTCAGCGGTCGAGGCCGGCCACCTCAGCTGTGACGCTGTCGCCACCGCCACTGGTCTCTCCGCCCCCGCCGCAGCTACCGCCCTCACCCGCCTCGAGCTGCTCGGCTACGTCACTTGCTCGAGCGTCGGTAACTACTCCAGAACGCTCTCGCGCTCCAACTTATAAACCCAAATGTTTTTGCAAGAGACCCCCAAGTTGCTTTAGGGTGACAGCGAACGCTTGATACGGACTGCGCACGCTCGATTCCGAGCGCGCGCAAAAGGGGGATTCGGTCGTGGGGACCTCAGGGAGAACGCAACACGCCTCGGCGCGGACGAAAGCTGCAGCGGCACTGACTTTGGCGGTGGCCTTCTGCCTGATCGTGCCGGCCTCTGCCTTCGGGGTGGCGACCTACGCCTTCGAACCGACGCTCTCCCTCACCGGAAACTGCAAAATCTCACCGCTCGATGAAGTCCCGGATCCCGGGCTATGCCCCATTCCGCCCGGTGTGCCCGGAGTCGACCATCCAAGCAAAGCCTTTCAGGCTCCTACCGTCACCACCGACTCCTATGGCGACATCTACGTCGCGAGCATGAGAGAAGAAGAAGGGCGGATCGACATCTTCAGCCCGAAAGGCCTCTTCATCACTGAGGTCGCAGACTCGTTTGGGCCGCAGAGCATCGCCGTCGACTCGAAGGGCAACCTCTATGCCTTCGAGCGCGTGCTCGGCACCACGCACCTCCGCCGTTTTCCACCCAGCACCTACAAACCGGAATCAGAAGAAATCGAATACGGCAAAGAACCAGTGGCGCTCGAACCGGGAGTCTTTCTCGATTTTTCCTCCACGATCGCGATCGATCCGGTGACCGACCGCCTTTATCTCAACCATCGAGTGAATGTAACGATCCTCAAATCCGCCGAAGAAGGCAACGAAGTGCTGGAAAAAGAAGTCTTGCCGGTGCCCGAAGGATCGACCAAGCCCCTGGAAGAAAGCTCTTCGATTGCAATCGATTCCGTGCATAAAAAGATGTATATCGGCGATAAGTCTCGCCCCTCCGAGCCCGGATTCAGCGTCGTGCGCGTGTTCGAACTGGCGGCCCCCCACAATGAAGTCGGACAGATCGACGGCAGCACGATCCCCGGGAGAGAAGAATTCCTCGGCCCAGGGGGGGATCTTCCGATCGACATTGACGACCTCCTTGGGCACGTCTTCGTGGACGACATTGGAGCCGAAAAGGTCTATGAGTTCGAAGAAAACGGGACCTACATGGCGACGATCGAACATAGTTTTGCTCGGCCGCCTCAGGGTGACATCGCCGTCGATGACGGCAAATTCAGCCCTCATCCGCAGAAAGAGGGGTGGCTATTCGTGCCTTCGGTTCCCGGACCCACGAACGGCCACGTCTATGCCTTCGAACCAGTGGAAGAAGGACCGCCTGTAGTGGAAGAAGCCTCCGTTTCCGGCATCACCGACACCGAAGCAGTTCTGCAGGCCAGGATCAATCCCGAAGGGGCTGAAGCCACTTATCGCCTTGAATACGTAACCCGGCAACAATTCGAAGAAGAAGAAGGCAAAAGCTTCCTCGACGCTAATGCGACGGTCGCTGGAGAAGGCACGTTGCCGAAAGGTGCGGAGGGCGTTTCGGTGTCAGCGGCGGGACTTGAACTCGACCCCGACACCGCATACCGCTTCCGCGCCTTCGCCGAAAACAACAAAGGGGAAGACGAAGAAGAAAGGGTCTTCAAGACTTTCGAAAAACCGGTGCCGCCGCCGGTCTGTGAAAACGACGCCTTGCGCACGGGTGTCTCGTCCTTGCTTCCCGACTGCCGCGCCTACGAGCTGGTGACGCCGCCCGACACCAACGGCCGCCCGCCATTCGGCGGCTTCAGCGGCATCTTCTTTCCCTCGCCCTTTGCCTCTCCCGACGGCAATCGCGCTTCCTTCCTGATCCCGGGGGGCGTGATCCCGGGGAACGAAGGGGCTGGCTCCTTCAACGGCGATCTCTACCGCTCGACTCGTGGTTCTGAAGGCTGGGAAACCGAAAGCGTTGGTCCCAATGGTGAAGAAGCGATCAACCCTTTCCCGGGCAGCCCATCCCCCGACCAGACCTATTCGCTCTGGCAGAGCAAAACCCCCGCCACCTTCATCCACTATCCCAACGGCCAGTCAAGGCTGGTTGGGCAGGGCAGCCTCGGTGAAGACCCTGGGGTCAGCGCTAAGTTGATCACCGAAGACGCTGGCCATATCGTCTTCGAAGGCACCGTCCCCCTGGAGCCGAACGCTGCCCCGGCGGGCACTAAAACGATCTACGACCGCTCCGCCGAAGGGCCGACCCACGTCGTCTCGTTGCTACCCGAAGACGAACCCCAAAAAGCTGGTGAGGGCGCCTTTTTCCTCGGCGCCTCCGAAGAAGGCGAAGGCAGCGCTTTCGAAATCGGAGGCACGATCTACCTTCGCCTCCACAACGAAGAAACCTTCGAAGTCGCCGGCTCCGGCTCCACTTTCGCCGGTGTCGCCGCTGGTGGCACCCGCGTCTTCTACCTTAACGGCGGCGACCTCTTCGCCTTCGATGCCGAAGAAGAAAAATTGATCCCCTTCAGCACAAGCGGCGACGTCACTCCGGTCAACATCGCCAGCGGTGGTACCCGCGCCTACTTCGTCTCTCCGACCGTCCTCACGACTGAACCCAACCCCAACGGCGAAAAAGCCAAAAAAAGCGCCGAAAACCTCTACCTCTCCGAAGAAGGGGCGATCAGCTTCATCGGCATCGTCACCGAACGCGACGTAAAAGGCGAAAACCGCTCAGACGGGCTCGTCGGCGGCCTGGGTCTGTGGCAGGAATCCCTGGCCAAGCAAGGTCCCGCCAGGGACCCCTCCCGCACCACGCCCTCGGGCTCGACCTTGCTGTTCGAGTCCCGCGCGGATCTCACCAGCTTCGAATCCGAAGGTTTCGCCCAGATCTATCGCTATGACGCGACCGAAGGCCGCCTCACCTGCCTCTCTTGCGGTTCCATCGGCACCCCACCCACGGCCGATGCCAGCCTGCAGACGATCGCTCGCAGCCTGGCTGACGCAGGGGCCGGTGGCGCTCACATGAGGATCCCGAATCAGAGCCCTAGCGGTCAACGTGCCTTTTTCCAAACTGCCGAACCTCTTGTCGTCGGCGACACCGATGAACTCCTTGACGTCTACGAGTGGGAGCAAGAAGGCGTCGGATCTTGCGAAAAGCCCGGCGGTTGCACGTACCTAATCTCTGGCGGCCACAGCGCCGCACCCAACTATCTCTGGGCGATGAGCGCCAGCGGCGACGACGTCTTCTTCAGGACCTCGGACCTACTTCTGCCACGTGACGCTGAAAGTACGTTCTCGATCTACGACGCCCGCGTACGCGGTGGCTTCCCGGAACCCGAACCCGAAATCCCCTGCGAAGGGGAATCCTGTCATTCGGTGAGTCCCCCCCCTAACCTCCCGCAGAACACGACCTCGACGGTGGGTCCTGACGGAAACGTCCTGCCACCGAAGGCCTGTCTCAAGGGCAAGCACAAAGCAAAGCGCCGTGGCAAGACCGTCTGCGTCAAGAATCACCGCAAACATCACAAGCATCACGGCCACCGAAGGGCCGGCAGCGCAAAGAAGGGGGGTTCGAAGTGAGAACCGTGATTCGCTACGGGCTTGCCAGCGTGGCCTTCGCCCTCATCGCGATGGCATGCTTTGCCAGCGTCGCACTCGGTACCGATTTCGAAAAATACGCGATCGAATCGGCCGGGGTATCGCTTACCACTACCCAGGCTGGTGCCCACGCCGACTTCACCACCGAATTCACGGTCACCTCAGAAAACAACAATCCCTTCGGTGCGACGCGGGACGTCGACGTCCATCTGCCGCCGGGAATGATCGGCAATCCACAGGCGATTCCGCGTTGCACGAACCTGCAGTTCGGCGGCTCGACCGGGGAAAGCTGCCCAGTCAACACTCAGGTGGGAGTGGCGGAAGTCACCCTGGGGGAAGGTACCCCAGGCACCTTCAAAGAGCCTCTCTACAACCTCGAGTCCCCTGGCGGCGACATTGTCGCCCGCTTCGGCTTCTACGCCGCGCTCTACCCGACGATCGTCAACGTCCGCATCGACCCCCACGACTACAGCATCATTGCCAGCGTTGAAGGAGCTGCTGCTGCGGCCGGAATCATCGGTGCCAAAACGACGATCTGGGGTGTGCCCGCCGATCCGATCCACGACATTTTCCGAATCACGCCGGAAGAGGCTCTTGAAAATGGAGGCGAACCCCGGTCCTCCGGCCTGCCGGAAGTGCCCTTCCTCTCCAACCCAACCGACTGCTCGCTGGAACGCCAGCTCTCGATCACGGCGACGAGCTATCAGATGGCCCACTCTCCCTCAATCAAAACCGTTCCATTCCCAAAAATCACCGGTTGCGGCAAACTCGACTTCAGCCCGACCTTCAGCCTGACCCCGACCAACCCGGAGGCCTCGGCCCCGACCGGGGTCGAGGCCGACCTAAAAATTCCCCAGGACGAAACGCCCAAAGGCCTCGCCACCTCGACGCTGAAGGGCGCGGTGGTCTCTTTGCCAGAAGGGATGACGATCAATTCCTCCGCTGCAGACGGACAGGCAGCCTGCAGCGCTGAAGAAGTCCACTTTGAAGAAAACGTCCCCGCCCAGTGTCCCGATGCAGCAAAGATCGGCTCAGCCGAAATCGACGTTCCCGCCCTTGAACGAGTGATCGAAGGCGCCGTCTACCTGCGCACCCCCGAACCAGGCCACCTCTTCCGCTTCTGGCTCGTCTCAGACGAACTCGGCGCCCACATCAAGCTGCCGGCGGAGATCAACACCAACCCGCTGACCGGCCAGGTGACGACGCTATTCCTCGGGATCCAGAGCCTCGGCGGCAACCCGCAGGTGCCTGTGCGTGAGATCAAGCTGAAAGTCCCCGGTGGACCCAGGGCCCCCCTCGCGACCCCGCCCAGCTGCGGCACCTACCAGACCCACTACGAATTCGCTCCCTGGTCAGGCAGGGCACCGAGCGTGGGGGACACTCCGATGCAGATCATGCAGGGTTGCGAAAAGGGCAAGCTCTTCTCTCCCGGCCTCCAGGCCGGCAGCATCCTCTCCTCGGCCGGCGCCTTCACCCC
>DASSNA010000214.1:0-2953 GCA_035688445.1 Solirubrobacterales bacterium
CCGCCGGCCACCGCGGGGAAACCCGCGCCGCGCAAGCCGGCGCCGAAGCCGAGCGCCCAGGAGATCGAATGAGGAGCCCGGGCGAGATCTGGCGGCAGCGGCTCTGGGTGTGGGTGCCGGCCCTGCTTTTCTTCCTGGCCAACGCCCTGGCGTTCACCATCTACCGCTTCGGGTTCGCCGACCGCGTGGCCTCGTTGCAGGCGAGCCTCAAGGAGCAGCAGGAGCGGCTCAGTCCGCTGACCGCCCGCGAGCAGAAGCTGCAGGGGCTCCTGGCGCGCTCGCGCAGCAACCAGATGGCGGTCCAGAAGCTCTACGCGGAGAGCTTCTCGACGCGCAAGCAGCGGTTGACCAACATCACCGGCGAGGTGAAGTCGCTCGCCCGCCGGGCGGGGCTAGACCCGCGGTCGTTCTCCTATCCCGAGGAGCATATCCAGCAGTACGGGCTGGTCAAGCGGTCGTTCGTCTTCTCCGTCCAGGGGACCTATCTCGAGCTGCGCAAGTTCATCAACCTGCTCGAGATGTCGGGCCAGTTCCTGACCCTGGAGGAGATCACCCTGAGCGAAGCGGGGGGTGGGCAGCCGGCCGGCCGGGGGAAGGGGGCGGCGCTGCCGCCGCCGCCGCCCAACCCGGGAGAGCAGCTGCACATCAGCCTGACCCTCTCCACCCTCTTCGCCCAGCCGGCCGACACCGAGCCGTTGCCCGTGGTGGCGCGGAGGAGCTCGTGATGGAGGGCCGGACCAAGATCCTGCTCGGCGTCCTCGGCGTCCTGCTGCTGCTGACGCTCTGGCACTACCTCGGCCCGGACGACTCGCCCGAGGTGACCGCCGGCGCCGAGGGGGGCCCGCCGTCGGTGGGCGTCCTCCCCGGCGGCCGCCGGACGACCGACGCCAAGAAGCCGGTCGAGTTCGTCGAGGAGCTGCGCGTCGCGGACTTAAACGGCACGCCGCGCAACTACACCCCGGGCCGCAACCCGTGGCGTTTCGTCGAGCCGCCGCCCCCGCCGCCGGTCAAGCCGCCGCAGCCCTCCAAGGCGGACCTCGAGCGCATGCGCCAGGAGCAGGAGCGGCTGGCCAAGGAGCGCGCGGCGCTCCTCGCCCAACAACAGGCCGAGGCGGCCATACCCAAACCGCCGCCCTTCACCATGAGCTATCTGGGAAGCTTCGGGCCGCCGGAACGGCGGATCGCGGTCTTCTCGGATAGCAAGACGATCTACAACGCCCAGGAAGGGGAAGTCCTGGGCGGGCAATTCATCGTGGCCCACATCGGCTACGAGTCGGTCGACATCCAGTTCGTGAACTTTCCCGGCGTGCCCGCCCAGCGGCTGGCCGTCGGTGCTCCCAGCCGGTAGAACGGAGGGAAAGTGTCGAAGACGCGTAATTCCATCGTGAGAGTCCCCCCCGTGCTGCTCGCGCTGCTCGCGGTGATCGCCGGCGCCGCCCTGGCCGGCTGTGCCACCCACCTGGCCTACCGCCAGGCGGAGATCGCGGCGCAGCGCGAAAACTGGGACGACGCGGTGCTGCACTACATGAAGGCGCTCAACGACGACCCGGAGAACCTGACCTACCGGGCCGCCCTGATGCGCGCCAAGATCAAGGCCTCGCAGAGCCACTTCGCCAAGGGCCAGGAGTTCGAGAAGGCCGGCGTCACCGAGCGCGCGCTCGTCGAGTACCAGCAGGCGGTGCAGCTCGATCCGACCAATCAATATGCCAAGGCCCAGCTCGAGCGCATCCACCAGGCCTATCTCGCGCAGCGCGAGAACCGCGCCTCGGGCTCGATCGATCAGATCAAGAAGCACGCGCAGGAGACGCGGCCGCAGCCGCCGGTCTTGAATCCGCGTTCCAATCAGCCGATCTCGCTCGAGTTCCCGGAGCCGGTGTCGATCTTCCAGATCTACCGCGCCCTCGGCAAGGCTTTCGGCATCAACATCCTGTTCGACCCCAACTTGAAGGACCAGGAGATCGCGATCGATTTGAAAGACGTCACGGCGCAGACGGCGCTCGAGACGCTGATGCGCGCCGTCAGCCACTTCTACAAGGTGCTCGACGATCACACCATCCTGATCGCCGCCGACACGCCGCAGAACCGCCGCACCTACGAGGACCAGATCATCCAGACCTTCTTCCTCTCGAACTCCGAGGTGAAGGAGATGATGACGATCCTGCGGAGCCTGGTGGACGCCAAGAAGCTGGCTACCAACGACCAGTTGAACGCCATCATCGTGCGCGACTCGGCCGACAAGGTGAAGGTGGCGGAGAAGATCATCCAGACGAACGACAAGGCGAAGGCCGAGGTGGTGATCGACGTCGAGCTGCTGCAGATCAACTCGGGCCGCCTGCGCGACCTGGGGGTGAGCCTCTCCCAGTATTCGGTCACGCAGACGCTCGACAAGGGGACGGCGACGAACCCGCTGCGCGTCTCCGACCTCCAGTTCCTCAATCAGGGGGACTGGATGCTCACCATCCCCAACTTCGTCTACAACTTCATCAAGACGAACACCGACGCCCAGCTCCTCGCCAAGCCGCAGCTGCGCATCACCGAGGGGGAGAAGTCGAACCTGACGATCGGCGACCGCGTGCCGATCCCATTGACCACCTTCAACACGCAGAACGTCGGCGGCGCCGGCGGCATCGTGCCGATCACCTCCTTCCAGTACCAGGACGTGGGCATCAAGATCGAGCTCGAGCCGCGCGTGCACCACAACAACGAGGTGACGCGGCACGTCAAGGTGGAGGTGAGCAACATCAACGGCTACGCCGACGCCGGCAACGGCCAGCGGCAGCCGATCATCGGCACGCGCATCTTCGACTCGGTGATCCGTTTGCAGGACGGCGAGACCAACTTCTTAGCCGGCCTGATCCGCAGCGACGAGACGAGCACCGACACCGGCATCCCAGGGCTCTCGGAGATCCCGCTCGTCGGCCGGCTGTTCTCCGACAAGCACAACGAGCACCAG
>DASSNA010000251.1:0-18053 GCA_035688445.1 Solirubrobacterales bacterium
CCAGCACAAGACCAGCTACCTCAGCATCCCGAAGCTGGCAGCTCGCGTCACTCCCCTCGGCTCCGGGGTGACCCGCCTTGCCGCGGCGATCCTCTTCGTCGCCCTTGTCACCTACCTGCTCGCCTGGACCTGGCGCGGCGGCGACTGGGTCCGTGCCGCCGCCTGGACCGCCTTCGCCCTCCTCCTAGCCACGTCCTGGCTCCTCCCCTGGTACCTCCTCTGGCCCCTCCCCCTAGTAGCCATCTCCCGCGACCGCCCCCTCCAACTCCTCACCCTCAGCCTGACGGCCTACCAACTAGGAGCACGCATCCCGTTGTAAGAGGGTCCTCCCCACACCTACAAGATTTCCGGGGTATGCCCGGCGGGCTCAGCCCCCGCCGCTTCCTCCTCCGGCGACGCATGCAGGATCCCGGTGTGGATGCTCCAACCCTCTCTGCGCCCCAGCGCCGTTACCACCGCCACGTAGAGCAATTCAGCCACCGTCATCACGAAACGCAGGGCGATCGCGATCAGCGAGCCAAGGGCGAAGCTCTTACTTGGTAGTGCCGCCTTCACCGCCCAGGCAAAAGCCGCATCTTTGATTCCAAGCCCGGCCGGAGCCACCAGCGTAATCAGCGCGGCGAAGTAGCCGATCGCCTGCGCCGAGCCAACCAGGAGGATGTCCTCGGGCGGGATGTAGGTGACCGAGCGGGCGACGCAGTAGATCCCGAACGCCACCACCACCCAGTTCAGCGAGTAGAAGACGATCAGGGAGAGGACGCCACGCAGGGAGATCACCTCGGGCAGCGGTTCACGCCCGAATGCGCGCAGCACTCGGTTCGCCAAGGGCCCGAACACCTTCGGGTGCAGCAGCACGATCGCCGCCGGGATCAACAGCAGCACCCCCCAGCGCCACGGCTCCCCCTGTAAGTCGGGGTGCTTGATGATGAAGTAGGACGCCACCACGATCGCCGAGGTGGCAGAGATCGCCTGTTCGTAGACGATGCTGGCGATCGTGATCCGGCGTGGGATGCCCGCTTTTTCGGAGAGCAGAATCCGCCCCAGCACATAGAGGACGCTGCCAGGGACATAGCGCGCGAGCAGCGGTTGCCCCCAGGCGACCTGCGCACGGCCGAAGCCAAGCGGATACCCAAGGAAGCGCAAGGTCAGGTCCCAGCCGAAGGCGCTGAGCACGTAGAAACCGGGGAGGATGACGATCGCCGGGATCAGCCAGCCAACGTGGAAGTGGACCCCTTCGCTCTTGATCTGCGACCACTGGTCGACGACCGTGAGCACGAGGAAGCCGAAGATGAGCACGGCAAGGCCGATCTGGAGGGCGAGGCGAACCTTGCGGCTGCGCGGGGGCTTGGTCCCGATCCGCGCACCCGCCTCACCGACGCGGTGCAGGAATGGTTGGCGGCGCTCCACGAAGTTCGCACCTTAGTGGGATGGCCACCCGGCGTCTGGGATAGTCGGGCGATGGGCGAGTTCGAGTTGCTGGCGAAGCTGCGCGAGCGCCTGCCCCCAGTGGGGCGGAGGGTCAGGCTCGGCAGCGGCGACGACGCCGCGGTCACCGTCCCCGACGGCGCCACCGCCACCTCGGTCGACGCGATCGTCGAGGGCGTCCACTTCCGCCGCGGCGAGGCCGAGCTGCGGCTGGTCGGCCGCAAGGCCCTCGCCACCGCCCTCTCCGACCTGGCGGCGATGGGGGCGGAGGCGGGCGAGGCATACGTAGTTCTCGGGGCGCCGCCGGACCTCGGCGAGAGCGACTTCCTCGAGCTCCTCGACGGCCTGCTCGAGCTGGCGGGTGAGAGCGGCACGACCCTGGCCGGGGGCGACGTCACCCGTGCCCCCGCCTTAACCCTGGCGGTGACCGTCGTCGGTCACGCCTCCTCCCCCGAGCACCTCGTCCCCCGCGCCGGCGCCCAGCCAGGCGACCTGCTGGTCCTCACCGGCGAGATCGGCGGCGCTGCCGCCGGCCGGCTCCTACTCGATGACCCAAGCCTGGCGGAGCCCATCGCCGCCTCGACCGCCGAGCGCCTCCGAGCCCGACAGCTAGACCCCAGCCCACGCCTGCGCTCCGGCCGTGCTCTCGCCGCGGCGGGCGCCCAGGCGATGATCGACCTCAGCGACGGGCTCGGCGCCGACGCCGCTCACCTCGCCGCGGCGAGCGCCGTCGCCTTGCGGATCAAAGCGGGCTCCCTCCCCCTCGCCAAAGGAGTTGCCGAGATCGCGGCGGCAGCCGGACGCGATCCACTAGAGCTGGCTGCCTCCGGCGGCGAGGACTACGAGCTGCTGGCGGCGCTGCCGCCAGATCGCCTGGGCGACGCCTCGATCGGCATTGGCGAGGCGGCGGAGACCACTCTCACCCCAATCGGCGAGGTCGAAGCAGGAGAGGGCGTCGAGATCAGGCTGCCCGGGGGAAAGCGCCTGGAGACCCGGGGCTACGACCACCTTGCGGGGCCGGAGCGGTAGCGTGAATCCCCGCCAGCAGCTCCTTGACGCCTCGCCGGCTCAGCATCGCCGTCGCGACCTCAGCGGGATCCGGCTTATAAGCGCCGGCATCAACCAGGGATTTCAGCTCTCGAGTGTCCATCGCCCTCATTATCGGTCCGGCCTACCCGGATCGTTAGTACTTAGTACTCGCACATGCGTCCAACCTGCAGCGATTACTACCCTGTAGGTAGTGCCCAACGGCTCCGCACGCATCCTCCTCGTCGATGACGAGCAGTCGATTCAGACGCTGCTCAGCTACCCGCTGCGCAAAGACGGCTACCACGTCACCTCCGCCCTCGACGGCTCAGAAGCGCTGCGGCGCTTCGAAGAGGGGCGCTTCGACCTGGTCATCCTCGACCTGATGCTGCCCCGCATGAACGGGGTCGACGTCTGCCGGCAGCTGCGCTCACGCAGCCAGGTCCCGATCATCATGCTGACGGCGAAAGGCAGCGAGACCGACAAGGTCGCCGGCCTCGAGGTAGGCGCCGACGACTACATCACCAAGCCTTTCTCGATGCGCGAGTTCCGCAGTCGAGTCAAAGCGGCCCTGCGGCGATCGCGGATGATGGGCGGCGAGACCGCCGGCGAAGGCTCGATCGAGCACGGCGACCTGACGATCGACTTCGACCGGCGGATGGTCACCCTCGACGGCGAGGAGGTCCGCGTCACCTACGTCGAGTTCGAGATCCTCGGCGCCCTCGCCCGCTCGCCCGGCCGCGTGCTCACCCGCGAGACCTTGCTCGAGCACGTCTGGGGCGACTCCGACTACCGCGACCCGCGAACCGTCGACGTCCACATCCGCCACCTGCGCGAGAAGCTGGAGAAGGAACCGAAAGAGCCGGAGTACCTCTTCACCGTGCGCGGGGTCGGCTACAGGTTTCGGGAGTAACGCTCGATGCGACGGGTCAGGTCCCCCATCGTCACCGGTCGCAACACGATGTTCTGGATCGCGATCGCGGCGGCTTCCGCCGCAAGCATTTACCTCTACACGGTCGTGATCGGGATGGCCGCCATCCACGATGGCTCGGTCAAGGCTCAGATCCTGATCGGCGGCGCGATTGTGGGCCTGCTCGAGATCCTGATCGCCCGAAGTTATGTTCGGACCTACGCCAGCAACCTCAGGCGCCTTCAGGAGGCCGCGCGCAAAGTCGCCGACGGAAACTTCGAGACGACGATCCCGGTCGCCTCGGTCGGCCCCCTCAGGCCGGTCGCCCGCACCTTCAACGAAATGCAACGGCGCCTGGCCGAGCTCGACAGCGCCCGCAAGCAGTTCATCGCCAACGCCTCGCACGAGCTGCGGACGCCGATCTTCAGCCTCGGCGGCTTCGTTGAGCTGCTCGAAGAGGAGGACCCGAGCCCCGAGGAGCGGGCCGAGTTCGTGCGCACCATGCGCCAGCAGATCGAGCGGCTGACGAAGCTGACGACCGACCTCCTTGATCTTTCCCAGCTGGACGCCGGGGCGGTGGTGATGCGCGCCAACAGCGTCGATCTGACGGCGCTGGCGCGCGAGGTGACGAGGGAGTTCAGCGCTCGCGCCGAGCTGCGCGGCTCGCGCTTGCAGCTGCGGACGCCAGCGCAACCGGCGATCGCCCTTGGCGACTCAGACAGGGTGCGGCAGATCATCCGTATCCTGCTTGACAACGCCCTCACCCACACTCCCGAGGGAACGAACGTAACCGTGACTACCTACTCCGCCAACGGCCGCGCCGAGCTGACCGTCTCCGACGAGGGGACGGGGATCCCGCAGCGCGTCCAGAAGCGGATCTTCGAGCGCTTCTACACCGCCGATTCGGCCGGCGGCTCCGGCCTCGGGTTGGCGATCGCCACCGAGCTGGCGCAGCGGATGCAGGGAGAGATCACGATCAGCTCCAGCCGTCGTTTCACCGCCTTCACGCTCGACCTGCCGCCGGGAAGCACGGTGGCGGGGCCCCGCCGCGTCCGCGCCGCGGAAAAGGCTGCCGCGTGAAGCGGCTGGGCGCCTGCGCGGTGCTGCTGCTTTGCCTCGGGCTCCTCGCTGGCTGTGGCAGCTCGAGCGGCGGGGACACTGGCTCGACTGACCAGCAGAGCGCCGTAACCAGCGCCGAACCCACCCCCGAAGTCATCGTCGAGGCCTCCAGCCCAGGCTTCGACGCCACCCGTGTGTTCAGCGAGGCATCGCCGGGGGTGGTGACGATCCGCTCCGTCTTCGGCGGCTCAGCCGGTGCCGCCGAGGGGTCAGGCTTCGTGCTCGACAAGAAGGGCGAAATCGTCACCAACGCCCACGTCGTCACCGACGACTCGGGCGGGGAACGCAAGCCGGCGAAGGAAGTCTTCATCGAATTCTCCGATCGCAACGTGGTGCCGGCCGAAATCGTTGGTTTCGATCCCTTTGCCGACGTGGCGCTGCTGCAGGTCAAACCGGATGGGTTCGCATTGCATCCCCTGCAGCTGGGCAACGACCACGACCTCCGGGTCGGCCAACCGGTAGCGGCGATTGGGAGCCCCTTCGGCGAGCAGCAGTCGCTCTCGGTCGGCGTCGTCTCCGCTACCGACCGCTCGGTCCAGTCCCTCACCCAGTTTGAAATCTCCGGCGCAATCCAGACCGATGCCTCGATTAACCCCGGCAACTCAGGTGGGCCGCTGCTCGACGCCGGCGCCCGCGTGATCGGCATCAACCAGCAAATCGAGACCAACTCCGGCGCTAACGACGGGGTCGGCTTCGCGGTGCCGATCTCGGCGGTGAAGCGCTCGGTCGCCCAACTGCGCGACAAGGGCAGCGCCGAATATGCCTACATTGGCGTCTCCAGTCAGCCGCTCTACCCCCAGCTCGCGCGCAAGCTAGGGCTCGACACGAACTTCGGCGGGCTTCTCTCCGAAGTTGTCCCCGGCGGCCCAGCGGAGAAGGCGGGACTTCAGGGCGGCGACGAAAAACTGCGCTTCCAGGCAGCCGAGTACCGGACCGGCGGCGACGTGATCCTCCAGGTCGACGGCCAGGACGTCGTCGGCCCCGACGACCTCGGCCGCTTCATCGCCGAACACGAACCGGGCGACACGGTGACGCTGACCGTCCTCCGCGACAACCAGCGCAAGCAGGTGAAGTTGACGCTGGGCAAGCGCCCCGACACCCCGACCCCCGAATAAAGGGCCATCAACTGCGCGGCTGTCCACCGCGGCGCCGCCTATCCGTGTAGAACTCCCTGCCTTGCTCCAGGAAGTCGCCCTCGGCCACAAGACCCTCACCGACTACACCCACATCGTCGGCAAAGAGCTGACGGAGGAAATCCGTGAGCTCGCCGAGCGGCTGAAGGGCAAGCGCGTGCTCCACGTCAGCGCCACCGCCTTCGGCGGCGGCGTCTCCGAGATCCTCTACACGATGGTGCCGCTGATGCGGGACGTCGGCCTCGACGCGCACTGGCACGTGATCTTCGGCAAGGAAGAGTTCTTCAACGCGACCAAGCTCCTCCACAACTCGCTGCAGGGAGCCGAGGAGACGCTGAGCGACGAGCAGTGGGAGATCTTCGACGAAATCAACCAGATCAACGCCGAGGGCCTGCAGGGCGAATGGGACGTGGTGATCGTCCACGACCCGCAGCCAATCGGCCTGCGGCGTGGGGCCCTGGCAAAGGGGGGCAAGTGGATCTGGCGCTGCCACATCGACCTCTCGACGCCGAACCCGGCGCCGATCGCCCGCCTACTGCCGATGATCGAAGAGTACGACGCGAGCGTCTGGCACATGGAGCAGTACGTGCCCAACGAGATGGGGCGCCACCGCGACGCCGTCAACATCATCCCGCCGGCGATCGACCCGCTCTCGCCGAAGAACATGGCCTTCTCGCCCGAGGACGCCGCCTTCGTCTGCCGCCAGTTCGGGATCGACGTTGACCGGCCCCTGATCACCCAGGTCAGCCGCTTCGACCCGTGGAAGGATCCGATCGGCGTCATCGACGCCTATCGCGAGGTAACTGCGCAGGTGCCCGAGGCGCAGCTGGCGATGGTCGGCTCGATGGCGACCGACGACCCCGAGGGGATGGAGTACTTCCAGAAGACCTTCGAATACGCCGACGGCGACGAGGACATCAAAATCCTCAGCAACCTCAACAACGTTGGCGCGATCGAGGTCAACGCTTTCCAGTCGCAGTCCGACATCTGCCTGCAGAAGTCGATCCGCGAGGGCTTCGGCCTGACCGTCACCGAGGCGCTCTGGAAGGGGCGGCCGACGGTGGCCGGCAACGTCGGCGGCATTCCGCTGCAGATCGACGACGGGGTCAGCGGCTACCTGGTCGACTCCCCTTCCGAGTGCGCCACTCGCTGCGTCGAGATTCTCCGCGACCCGGAGCTCGGCAAGGAGCTGGGACGAGCGGGCAAGGAGCACGCGCGGCGCCAGTTCCTCACCCCGCGCTTACTGCGCGACTGGCTCGGCTTGCTGGGCGAGCTCGAAAGCTGACCCCTTTAGTGTGTGCGGCGTGGATTCTTCGCCGCTGATCATCGTCTCCAACCGGGGTCCGCTTCAGTTCGATCGCGACGAGAACGGGGAGCGGACGGTGCGGCGCGGGGGCGGTGGCCTCGTCACCGCACTCTCCGGACTCGTCTCCCACCGCGACGCGCTCTGGATCGCCTCGGCGATGACCGATGAGGACGTTGCCGCCTCGGCGGAGCAGGGCGGACTGATCGAGCAGGAGCTGGACGGGATCGACTACCGCGTCTGTCTGGTCGGCAGCGACCCGGTCGCCTATGACCGCTTCTACAACGTGATCGCCAACCCCATCCTCTGGTTCATTCAGCACTACCTCTGGGACCTCTCCAACGCGCCGGACATCCGCCAGCAAGAGCTGGACGCCTGGGACTTCGGCTACCAGACCGTCAACCAGGACATCGCCCGCGCGGTGCTGAGTCAGATCGAGGGGCGGGAGCAGCCGCTGGTGATGCTCCACGACTACCACCTCTACACGGCGCCGGGGATGATTCGGGCCGAGCGGCCAGACGTCTTCCTCCATCACTTCGTCCACATCCCCTGGTCGCAGCCGGACAGTTGGCGGATCCTGCCGACTCGGATTCGCAGCGCGATCTTCGAAGGGATGCTGGCCAACGACATCATCGGCTTCCACACCCACGCCTACTGCATCAACTTCCTCCGCTGCTGCGACGAACTGCTCGACGAAGTCGAAGTCGACTACCACGCGGCCGAGGTGCGGCACGCCCGCGGCAAAACGATCGCCCGCGCCTACCCGTTGGGGATCGACGCCCAGCGCCTGAAGCGAGCAGCGGACTCGCCGGAGGTGGCAGAGGCCGAGCGCGAGGTGCTGGAGCGGCGGCGGCGGCACCTGATCATCCGCGTTGATCGCGCCGACCTCTCAAAGAACGTGCTGCGCGGCTTCACCGCCTTCGACACCTTCCTCACCCAGCACCCCGAGTTCCGCGAAGAGGTCACCTTTATTGCCCATCTTCAGCCCTCGCGCCAAGACGTGCCCGAGTACGCCGAGTACTTGGAGCGGATCGAGGCGCTGGTCGCGGTCGTAAACCACCGCCACGGCACCACCGACTGGATGCCGATCGACCTGAAGATCTACGAGAACTTCTATGACGCGGTCGCTCGCTACAAGCACTTCGACCTGCTGATGGTCAACTCGCTCTTCGACGGCATGAACCTGGTCGCCAAGGAGGCGCCAGCGGTCAACACCCGCGACGGCGTGCTGATGCTCTCCGAGAACACCGGCTCCTACCACGAGCTCCTCGACTACGTGATCTCGGTCAACCCGTTCGACATCCAGGAGCAGGCCGACGCGATCTACCGAGCACTGACGATGGACCCGGAGCAGAAGCGCCAGTGGGCGGAGGGCCTACGGGAGATCATCTTCTCCCACAGCCCTGGCGACTGGGTCGACGACCAGTTGCAGGACATCGAAGCCGTTCGAAGCGCCGCCGCATAGCGCCGCGAAGGCGGCAGGGGGGAGAGTTCGGTCCCTCCGGATCCTTGGCAGGTCATGCGAGGAATTCGAGTCCGTTGGGCAGGTGCAGCGAAGGTCGCGGCGATCGCCGTAGTCGGCCTGGTCACGCTGCAGGCGCTGCCTGCACTGTTGCGCCCGCCAGCACCGCCGCCACTCGACGCGGACGTCGGCCTCCCGCGCGTGCTCCCAAAAGACGCCGAACCCGAACTGCATCAAATTTCCAGCCCAGCAGACCGGAAATTTGATGCAGTTCGGGGTGGAGGGAGGCGATCGGAGCGCGGGCGGCAAGCGGTGAGCGCAGCGGCTGCAGTGATCAGCGGCGAGCCGAGCCGTCCCCGGCGACGAAAGCACCGGCAGTCGCCCAGCCTTGCCTTGCCGGCGCCCGAACCTTCGCCGGCGCCGGCATCGACCTACTCTCCGCCGCCTGCACCCGTGGCGGTTCCTCCTCCACCCCCGCCGGCGCCTGCCGGCGACGGCTCGGAGGAGTTCGCGCCGCACTAGGCCACGAGCCGTTGCTACAGGGCCGCCGCTATAGTCCTTCGCCGTTTTGGCAGCACCACGTGAATACGAGCTGGTCCTGATGCTGGACCCCCAACTTGACTCGCCGGCGCGCGACGCGCTGGCGCAAGATGCCCGTGGGCAAATTGAAGCCACCGGCAGCCTCAAACACGAGAACGACTGGGGCCTGCGCAAGATGGCCTACGAGATCAACCACCGCACCGAGGCGGACTACCGCTGGATGCGCTTCGAGGCCCCCAGCGAGCTGCTCGACTCGCTCGACCACAACTTGAAGATCGCCGACGGGGTTCTACGCTTTCGGATCTTCAAAGTCGATCCCGGCACGCCGGTGATCGTCCCGCCCGCCGTTACTGCCTCCCCAGGGCCGCGGGAGCGCACCGGGCAGGGAGCTCGCGAGGAGCGCGACGAGGTCCCCGCCGAGGCTCCCGCCGCAGACTCCGAGGAGTAGCGCCCACAGCGGGACAACAGGGTCCGCTCTTTGCGGAAACCCCCTCTCAGAGGGGGGAGAGTCGCGCCGCGCTCCTCCTTAGACTGGGAAACCAGCAAGCGAATCCAGAGGAGTGAGTGAATTGGCAGCTTCGAACGTGAACGTGGTGGTGATCACCGGGAACCTGACCCGTGATCCGGAGCTGCGACACACCGGCGGCGGCACCGCCGTCTGCGACCTGCGGGTCGCCGTCAACAGCCGTCGCAAAGACCAGAGCGGCAACTGGGTCGACAAGCCCAACTACTTCGACGTCACCGTCTGGGGGGCGCAGGGCGAGAACTGCGCCAACTACCTCTCCAAGGGACGGCCGGTGGCAGTCGAAGGGCGCCTCGACTGGCGCGAGTGGGAAGCCAAAGACGGCAGCGGCAAACGGCAGGCGGTCCAGATCGTCGCCAACACCGTCCAGTTCCTCGGCTCGCGCGACGGGTCCGGGGGCGGCGGCAATGGTGGTGGCGGTGGCTTCACCCCGCCGCAGAGCGACGTCCCGGCCGACAACAGCGACTTCGAACCAGCACCAACGGGACCAAGCGGCGCATCAGAAGACGACATTCCCTTCTGATCGCCTACAGGGCGCCGCTTAGCGGCGCCCTGTAGCATCCGCCGCCGATATGGCACGAGCATCTGAGTCTTCTTCTTCACCACGCACGGGCGGGCGCCGTGGTCGGCGCGGCGCCGAGCGGGCGCGGCCGCGCAAATACACGCGTGTCAACGCCGAGGTCGTCGACTACAAGGACCTGAACCTGCTGCGGCGCTTCCTCTCCGATAAGGGGAAGACGCGCGGCCGGCGGGTCACCGGACTTTCCCGCCGCCACCAGCGCCAGCTCTCGGTGGCGGTGAAGCGGGCGCGTGAAATCGCCCTGCTTCCGTACGTCGGAGAGCGCTGATGGCGCAGGCGATCCTGCTTCAGGACGTCGAGTCACTCGGCGAGCGCGGGCACGTCGTCGACGTCGCCCCCGGCTACCTGCGCAACTACCTGGTCCCGCGCAAGCTGGCGCAGCCAGCGACCGAGGGTGCGCTGGAGGAAGCGCGCCGCCGCATGGAGAACGCCGAGCGGGCCGCGAAAGCGCGCGCCGAGCGGGAAGCGGAGGCGGCGGGGCTACTCGGCAAAACCGTGCTGACGATCCACCAGCGGGCCGGCGAGGACGGCAAGCTGTTCGGCTCCGTCGGTGCCCGCGAGATCGTCGAGGCGCTGGCCGAGGCCCGCGACCTTCGGATCGACAAACGCCAGGTCCGGCTCGAGCAGCCGCTGCGCGAAATCGGCACCTTCATGGTTGAGATCGAGCTCTCCGACGGCACCGTCGCCGCGGTGAAGACGATCATCAGCGAGGAGAAGTAGCTCCCTGCCGCGCTGGGCGCGGCGTTACTCTCGGCACGTGCGACCGCGCCTGCCGACGAGATTGACCCGCCGCGCCAAGGCCCGGACTCGATTCGGCTGGGCGCGCTCGGAGCGGGCGACGGTTGGCCTTGCCGGCGTCGCCCTGGCCGCTGCGGGGACCGTTCTCGTCGGTCAGTTCAGCCGCATGTTCGCGCGGCGCGCTGGCGAGGCACACAATCCGGAAGCGCTGTTGGAATCGGCTCCTGCCGCGGCGGCCGACACGGTCGGCGTCGCGGTCCGCGGCTACGTCGAGGCGCCGCGCAGCGAAACCGTCCTCTTCAACCTCCTCGCCGGCTTCCTCGGCTCCTTCGCCCTAGTCCGGATCTCCACCTTGGCAATCCGCGACGGCCGTGGCCCTTTCCGTAACGTCAGCATCGGCGGCCGTCACATCCACCATTTCGTGCCAGGGATCCTGATCGCGTTTGGCTCCGGTACCGCAGCTCTCCTTACCGACGACGACGAGCTCGAGCAACGGCTGGCGGTGCCGATGGGAGTCGGGATCGGCCTCACCTTTGATGAGTCCGCGCTCCTGCTCGACCTCCGCGACGTCTATTGGACCCGCGAAGGCCTTCTCAGCGTGCAGCTCAGCCTCGGCGCCACCGCGATCCTCAGCATCGCCATCCTCACCCTCCGCATGCTCCGCCGCGGCGAGCGGCGCCAGGAGCAGGAGGGTCTGATCCCGCCGCCCCAGCACCACCAGCTCTCCTTCGGAACTGCCGCATAAAGCTCACGAAAGTGTGAATTCCTTTTCGCGGGATTTGCACGGAAGAGATACGTCAGGGCATCCCTGCTCTGGTTTGCTTGCCGCGCGGCCGTTTCGCTCCGCAGATCCGCCGCCGCGCCGCCTTTACTTGAACTGATGCCGCAGCCCACCAGCCACGTCCCCCCGCAGAACATCGAGGCCGAGGAGTCGGTGCTGGGCGCGATGCTGGTCGCCGAGCCGACCCTGACCCGGGTGATCGACGAGGTGAAGCTGAACGCAGCTGACTTCTACCTCGACAAGCACCGGCTGATCTTCGAGGTCGTCCACGACCTCTACGCCGCCTCGAAGCCGGTCGATGAGCTCAGCGTCGGCGAGGCGCTGACCCAGCGCAACAAGATCGACGAGGCAGGTGGTAGGCACTACGTCTCCGAGCTGGCGGCGAAGGTGCCCGCCGCCGGCAACGCCAAGCACTACGCGGAGATCGTCCAGCAGAACTCGCTGCTGCGACGGCTGCTCGGCGCCGGTCAGGAAATCCAGGGCTGGGTCAACGAGCGCGATGGCGAACCGCGGGAGCTCTCCGAGCGGGCCGAGAAACTGCTCTTCGAGGTCGCCCACAAAGAGCAGGCGAGCGACTTCAAACTGCTCTCGGAGATCCTTCACGACGAGGTCGACCGGCTGGAGAAGCTCTCGACCGGCGAGCTCGAGCTGACCGGCACCCCCTCCGGCTTTCGCGACGTCGACGCGATCACCGGCGGCTTCCAGCCCGGCAACCTCGTCATCGTCGCCGCCCGCCCGGCGATGGGCAAGAGCGCCCTGGTCGCCAACATCGCCGAAAATGTCGCCGTCAAGAAGCAGCAGCCGGTCGCCTTCTTCTCGCTCGAGATGTCTGAGGTCGAGCTCGCCCAGCGCTTCATCGCTTGCCGGGCGCGGATCTCCGGCGACAAACTGCGCAAGGGGCAGGTCTCCAAGCGCGACTGGCCGAAGGTGCTGCGCGCCTGCAACGAGCTCGAAGAGGCACCGCTGTGGTTCGACGACTCCTCCGACCTCGGCATCCTCGACCTGCGGGCGAAGGCGCGGCGGCTGCACGCCCAGGAACAGGAGCGGGGTGGCCTCGGGCTGATCATCCTCGACTACATCCAGCTGATGCGCTCCGACGACCACCGCGCCAACCGGGTGGAGCAGGTGGGCCAGATCAGCCGCGGGCTGAAGATCCTTGCCCGCGAGCTCGAGGTCCCGGTGGTGGCGATCTCGCAGCTTTCGCGCGCGCCCGAGCAGCGAACGCCGCCGAAGCCACAGCTCTCTGACCTGCGTGAGTCGGGGCAGATCGAGCAGGACGCCGACGTCGTCGCCTTCCTTTACCGCGAGGACTACTACCGCGATCCCGAGGAGGAGCCCGACGGCCTCGCCGACCTGATCATCGCCAAGCATAGGAACGGCCCGATCGGGACCAGGAAGCTGGTCTTCCTCGACCGCTATCCCAAATTCGCCGACCACGCCCACCAGGAAGCGCCGATCGAGCAGCCGGCCAGCGAAGCGCCGCCTCCCTTCGACGACGCGGCGGCGGCGGGGCCTGACTTTTAATGCCCGCGATCGCCCGCTCCGAGCCCTTCCGCGAACAGGCCTGCCCGCTCGGCGTCTGCGACGGCTCCGGCTGGATCCTCGGCCCCGAGGACGTCGCCCGCCCCTGTGAGTGCCGGGCCGAGCGGCTGAGCAAGGGACGCAGCCGCGGCATCGCCTCGGCGGTCCCCGCCCGCTACCGGGGGGTCTCCTTTGACCGCCCGCCGGTCGCCGACATGGCGCGCGACATGGCCACCCGCCACGTCGTCCAGGCAGCGCGCAACTACGTTGAGAACCTTGACGAGAACCTCGCCCAAGGTCGCGGCGTCTGGTTCATGGGCGACACCGGCACCGGCAAGACGACGCTGGCGATGCTGATCGCCGGCGAGGCCCTCAAGGCCGGTAAGTCGGTCGGCATCTACTTCACCCCGAAGCTGCTGACCCGGATCCGCCAGACCTACCAGGAAGCCGAGAGCGAGAACGCCTACGGCCGCTTCTTCGAGCGCCTCGCCTCGGTCGACCTCCTCTACATCGACGACCTCGGCTCCGAGCGCCACACCGACTGGGTGGTCGAGCAGCTCTACGCGATTGTCAACGAGCGCTACGAGAACCAGCGGGCGATGCTGGTGACCAGCAACGCGGAAGGCGACGTCGACAAGGGCCAGCAGCAGCTCGAGGACCAGATCGGCCGTCGCACTGTCTCGAGGCTGATCGAGATCTGCGGCGACCCGCTGCCGCTGTTTGGCTCCGACCACCGGTACCGAGCGCGCGCCGCCGGCTGAACACGTCACAATCTCCCGCGCATGCCAGGCGTGGTCATAGTCGGTGCCCAGTGGGGCGATGAGGGGAAGGGCAAGGTCGTCGACCTGCTCGCCGATGGGGCTACCACGATCGTCCGCTTCCAGGGCGGCAACAACGCCGGCCACACGATCGTCCGCGGCGGCGAGGAGTTCAAGTTCCACCTGATCCCCTCCGGGATCCTGCACGCGGAGAAGACCTGCGTGATCGGCAACGGCGTTGTCGTCGACCCGCGCGTGCTGCTGGGTGAGATTGACGGGCTAAAACGCGCGGGGGTCGACGTCAGCAACCTGCGGATCTCGGCCAACGCGCACCTGATCATGCCCTACCACGTGCTGCTCGACACCGCCGGCGAGACGAAGCTGGGCAAGCTCTCGATCGGCACCACCAGGCGCGGGATCGGCCCCTGCTACGCCGACAAGGCGCTGCGGCTCGGAATCCGCGTCCAGGACCTGCTCGACGAGAAGATCCTGCGGACGAAGATCCGCGCCGCGCTTGAGCCCAAGCAGCAGGCGCTGCGGGAACTCTCGGTACAGCGCCGCAAACGTCTGCGCGAGGCGGGCGAGGATGCGAAGCCGCTCGACGCAGCAGCCGAGGTCCCAGATCCCCGCCTCGACCTGCACGCGATGGTCGAAGAACACGTCAACTTCGGCCACCGGCTTGAGCCCCACATCACCGACACGGCGCGGCTCTGCTGGGAGGCACTCGACCGCGAGGAGACGGTGCTCTTCGAGGGCGCCCAGGCAACGCTGCTCGATCTCGACCACGGCACCTATCCCTTCGTCACCTCCTCCAACCCGATCGCCGGCGCGGCCACCGTTGGTGCGGGCGTCGGGCCGAAGGACATCGACGAGGTCTGGGGAATTGCCAAGGCATACGCAACGCGGGTCGGCGCCGGCCCCTTCCCGACCGAGCTCGAAGACGAGATTGGCGAGCAGCTGCTGCAGCGCGGCCACGAGTTCGGGACGACGACGGGGCGGCGACGGCGCTGCGGTTGGATGGACCTGGTGGCGTTGCGCTACGCGGTCAGGCTCAACCGGATGGACGCGCTGGCGATCACGAAGCTCGACGTCTTGAGCGGTATCGGCCCCTTGCGGGTCGCGGTCCGCTACCGCTCGAAGGAGGGCGCTGTCCTCGACACCTTCCCCTACCACCAGTCGATTCTCCACTCGGCGACACCGGAGTACGAGGAGCTGCCCGGCTTCGACCTCGACCTCGGCTCCTGTCGTACCGCGGCCGACCTACCGCGCGAGGCACGCGACTACCTGGGCTTCATCTCCGAGTTCGTCGGGGTGCCGGTACGGCTAGTTGGCGTAGGGCCGGACCGCGAGCAGGTCGTCTGGTTAGAAACCTAAAAGAAAAGAATTTCCCACCGGTAGCGGCGCTGCTCTACAGTCTGGTAAGTGGCTTCCGTTAGACGCTCTGCAAGGTTGAACGAGCGGCTGCCCCGAGGAAGGCACGGCTTGCCGAGGGAGGCGGTGACCGAATCCCAGCGCAGCCGCATCCATCAAGCGATGATCGAGGTGGTCTCCGAGCGCGGCTACCCGGAGACGCGGGTGGTCGATGTAATCGGCGTCGCCGGGGTCTCGCGAAAGACTTTTTACGAGCTTTTTGACAGCAAGGAGGACTGCTTCCTCGCCGCCTACGACGTGCTGCTCGGCAACCTGCTGGGAGAGGCGTCCAGGGCCTTCGAAGGCACCCCCGGGGCCTCCTGGGCTGAGCGGGTCAGAAGCGCTCTGGAAGTGCTGCTCGAGCACCTTGCCGCCCACCCCGAGGAGGCTCGCTTCGCGATCGTCGAGGTGTTGGCGGCCGGGCCGAAAGCGCTTGCCCGTCGCGATGCTGCACTGCGCCAGTTCACCGGTTTCCTTGAGGCTGGCCGCTCGGAGACCACGGTGGAACTGCCGGGAATCACTTCGCTCTCGATCGCGGGCGGGATCAACGAGCTCCTCTACAGCGAGCTCCTCCACGGTGCCGCCTCCCGTCTCCCGGAACGCCTGCCGGACCTAATGTTCTGGGTGACGCTGCCCTTCCTCGGACCGGAAGGGGCTAGCACCGAGCGTGAGCGAGCACGACTGCAGATGCTGCACTCGTGAAGCGCTGCGACCAGACCGCTCTTTTTCGCTGAAAGCGGGGTTTACGAAGAGCGTCCGGGTGGTAGTTTGACCGGCTGGAGGGACGTTCAAAGCTAATCCGACGGCATCGCCCAAGGACGGGCAGGGCCGCAAAGGAGAGAAATAGGGATATGCGCAAGTACTTGTTGTTGACGATGGCCATCGCGGCCCTGATTGCCGTCAGCGTGGCAGGGATCGCCAGCGCCGGCAACAAGCCGGTAACGGTTGAAGCCGGCAATCTCCGCTTCACCTTCAACGGTGGGTTCAGCCCGAGCAAGCTGCCGAAGAAGAAGCTGGCCAACATCATGCTGCAGGCCTCCGGCAAAATTGAAACCAAGGACGGCTCGCACCCGCCAGCGCTGAAGGAAGTCATCCTGGAAAGCGACAAGAACGGGACCATCAACACCAAGGGCGTCCCGGTCTGCAAGTCGGGTCAGCTTCAGTCCCGCGACACCAAGGGCGCTGAAAAAGCCTGTGGCAAAGCGATCATCGGCACCGGTCAGACCAGTGTGGAGATCGCCTTCCCGGAACAGCCGCCGATCCCGGTTAACTCGAAACTACTGGTGTTCAACGGCGGCACTTCCGGTGGTAAGACCACCCTCTTCATCCACGCCTACATCACCGTCCCGACCCCAGCGGCGATCGTGACCACGGTGAAGATCAAGAAAATCCACAAAGGCCGCTACGGCCTGCTGTCGGTCGCTTCGGTCCCGAAGATCGCCGGCGGCAGCGGCTCGGTCAAAAGCTTCAGCTTGACCGTCGGCAAGCAGCACACGCTGTTCGCCAAATGCCCAGACGGCAAGCTGCAGGCTCACGCGACCTCCGTCTTTGCCGACGGGACCCGCGCCTCAGCGACGATCGTCCGGACCTGCACCGGCACCTGAGCTAGGCACTCGTCCAAGGACCTGCCTTGCGACGGATGGAATTTGGGAAGAGCGGCCTCCGGGCCGCTCTTCTCTTTGCTGCCCTGATCTGGATGGCCTCGGCGTCCCATGCCCACGCCGAGCAAATCCCTTGGGGAGCCGGGTGCATGCCTGCTCCAGCAGGGGCCACGCGCACCGCTGCCAACTGCGGCGCCAGCCTCGTCGCTGGCGAAGCGATCGCCCCGCCCGGGGCGCCTCCGGTGGTGAAGCGGGTGATCGCTGCCGCCAACCAGATCCGCCATCGCCCCTACATCTGGGGTGGTGGCCACTCCAGCTTCTTCAGCCGCGGCTATGACTGCTCGGGCGCGGTCAGCTACGCCCTCCATGGGGGTGGACTCCTTGACGTGACGATGGTCTCGGGTCAGCTCGCGAGCTGGGGAGAAGCTGGACCCGGGAAGTGGCTCACCGTCTACGCCAACCGCCAGCACGTCTTCATGGTCGTCGCCGGACTGCGCTTCGACACCCGCGGTGATCCACTTGGCGTCTCGGGACCCCGCTGGCATCGCGCCTGGGTGATCCCGCGGGGCTTTACCGCCAGACACCCCTTTGCGCTGTAGTTGCCGATTACTCCAGATTGGAGTGCTCGATTTGAGCGGCTTATCTAAACTGGACACCGATGTCGCGCAACGACGACAGCCTTCCGATCGCGGTGGTCACGGCGCAGAACAGGGACCTCAAACCGTTGGCGGAAGAGTGCACGGAGGCTTTGAAACTGGATAGCCAGCAGTTGGCAACGATGGAATCGTTCCTCCATGAGGCTTGGTTCTTCGGCATTCGCACCGGTCACCGGATGATGATCGAGACGAAGATGGGGCAGGAGGGCGATCCGCTCGAGGTCGTGATCGGCATGCAGAGCGAGTTCCAGGACCTGATGGAAGACCTGGGCGAGGCCCTGAACGCCACCGTCGGCGCGACGATCGACGCCTGGAAATACCTCGGTCAGGCCTGGATCGCCGGCGCCAAATTCTGGGAAGTCGAGATCGCCGCCCGCCTGATCGAACGGGAGGACGGCGGTTTCGACCAGCTGCCCTGGTTAGAGGACTAAGCGAGGCTCGCTAGAGCACGCAGTCTTCCAGGCCGTAATCGACGGCCAGTTTGTCAGCCCTGTAGAAGAATTTGTGGTACCCGAGGGCGACGCCTGGGTTTTCTTCGATCTTGGCGAGGGGTTCCTCGTAAGCTTC
>DASSNA010000081.1:0-5070 GCA_035688445.1 Solirubrobacterales bacterium
GCCGACCGTCTGCTGCGCGATCGACGAGGACGAGGGGCGGGCGATCGACATGGCCCGCCGGACGATCTCCTTCTACGCGACCGTCAAGACCTACATGCCGCTCTGGGAGATGCACGGCTTCGCCGACAACGCGGTCGCGGCCGGCGAGGCCTTCCGCCGCGGCGATCTCGCCGCCGTGCCAGCAGCAATCAGCGACGAGATGGTCGAGGCCTACTGCGCCGCCGGCCCCCTCGACAAGGTCCGCGCCCGGGTAGAGGCCACCTCCGAGCGCGCCGACGGCCTCTTCCTCACCCCGCCGACCTACTTCATCTCACCAGAAGAGCTGAGCGAGTTTCAGAACCGCATCATCGACGCCTTCGGTCCCGGCGCGTGACCCGGGCATGGGCGCCGAGTCCGCGAAAACTGACGATATAGACCAGTTTTCGCGGACTCGCGATCGCGAGCTCGAAGTTCTGGAGCGGGTGCGGGGGATACCGGCGGGGTTCGTGCGTAGCTATGGGGACGTTTCGCCGGGGGCGCCTCGCTACGCCGGCAGCGTCCTCGTCGCGGTCGACGAGCCCGACCTGCCTTGGTGGCGCGTGGTCCGCGCCGACGGCTCCCTGGCCAAGGGCGACCGCCAGCGGGCGCTGCTCGTCGCCGAGGGCGTGCCCTTCCGCGGCGCCCGCGTCGACATGTCCCTCGCTCGCGTGGTTCCTTAAGCACCTATTTCGTGCTTAAGGAACCACGGAATGGCGGGGAGAGCCGCTGGAGCCGATGCAGAACTCGGGGGCTGGGCCGAGGACCAGCTGGCGCTGCCACACGGGGGTGTCGTTCGCTACCTCCGCGAGGAGGTCCTCGACCGTTTCGTCGCCTCGCTTGTGCTGCCAGCGAGCCTCGCGCGGGATCGAGGCCGGGCCGCGGATCGAGGCATAGACAGCGCCCCAGCCCGCGCCGGCCAGGGTCGCGACTCGGTCGTGGTCAGGACGGTGGGTGGAATCGACAGCCAAGGCATTCAGCTCGCCAAGCTGCTGCCAGTCCTCAACCAGGTACCAGTCCTCGTAACCGCCACCTGCCTCGAACGGGAGCCCCTCCAGGCGGAAGCAGGCTGACGGAACCTCGAGCCTCGCGTGGAAGCGGCGCTGCGCCTCCTCGTACTCGCCTGCCTCTACTCCTCGGCGCGGCCGATGCCAGAAGAGGTAAGCCAGCAACTCAGCCCTTTTCCATCTCCCGCTGGACGTCGGCCTCGGTGATGCGGTTGCTGGGGCCGTAGGCTTTCCAGCCCTGGACGACGAGGGCGATGGCGACGCCGAGGATGACCCAGATCGGCCAGTAGTAGCCGCCTTCGCCGAGCGCCCAGACGATCGTGGTGACGACGATCGCAAGAGCCCCGCCGCCGGCGAGGCCCTTGAAGTCCTGCTTCAGCTTCAGGCGCTGGATCGCCTGCTCCCGCGCTTGCTCTGGCTTGTCGATTCCTTCCTCGACCGTGTGCCGCTCGACCATGCGCTGATCCTAGGCCTACGGGCAGACCACAATCAAGTGGAAGTCGGCGTCCTCGTTGGCGCCGGATTTGTCGCGGGTGTGGACTTCGATCGCGTTGGGGTTGGCCGGCGAGGTGTTGGTCTGGGCGTAGCCCGACTGCGGGACCGTGGTGCCGGCGTTATTGCGCTGGGCGATGTTGGCGCAGGCGGAGACGTTGAAGGGGAAGGTGACGGTGACCGCGCCGCCGCCCTCGGTCGCCGTGATGTTGGGGCCGCTGGAGCGGGCCAGGGCAGCGTTGCCGGGGTTCGCCGGGTTGTTGACGACCGCCCAGAAGGTGTGCGTCGCGACCTTCGCGAACGGGACCGTGCCGAGCTTGTTGGTGTTGATTTGGAACCCGGTCAGGGTCTTCTGCTTCAACTTGCCGCCGCCGATCGTCTGCTTCTTGATCGAGCCACCGTTGATCGACTGCGCCGCGTAAGCGGTCCCCGCCAGGGCGACGATCAAGGCGATCACCGCGACCACCATCGCCGGCGACGGGCGCCTCTTCCAAAGCTTGCTCATCCTGGGCTCCCTTCCAGTTGGATTGCGCTACCCGAAATCAAGTAACCCGCCGGAAGGCGAGTCGGAGCGGTTTCGCTCGCGGGTTGGCTACCCGGGGAGGGCGGTGACGAAGCGCTCGAAGGCAGCCATGTCGGTCATGGCGGGGCCGTGGCCGGGGAGGATCAGGGAGGGACCCAGCTCGGCCAGCTTGCGGATCGAGCGCCGGTTTTCGGCCGGGTCGTAAGTGAAGACGTCCGGCGGCTCCTTGATTCCCGGCAGGCCGGTCGCGTAGCTCATGTTGCGGATCACGTCGCCGCAGATCGCGACCCGGTCGCTCTCGCGGAAGAAGATCACCTCGCCGCGGGCGTGGCCCGGCGCGTGGACGACGCGGAAGCCGGCGACCTCGTCGCCCTCCTGCAGCACCCGCTCGACCTTGTACGGCGGGCCCTGCCAGATCGAGCGGATCAGGCGGTTGACCGGGTTGTCGGCGGCGGCCTCCTGCACCGGCCGCTTCCCCTCCATCGCTTCGACGTCGTCGGCGTGGCAGGCGAGCGGGATGTTGCGCGCCTCGCAGACGGCCTTGGCGCAGCCCTGGTGGTCGGGGTGGACGTGGGTCAGCGCCAGCATCGAGATCTCCCGATCCTTCAGCTCGGCGAAGATCCGCCGCTTGTCCCAGCTGCGGCCGGCGTCGATCAGCACGTCCTCGGCGAGGTAGACGTTGATCGTCGGAGCCGGGAGCTCCTTCAGCCGCCAGACGCCCGGAGCCAGGTACTTCAATGCGAGATCCCGAGCCCCTCGCGCGGCTCGCCACTGTGTTGGGCGAGCGCCTCCAGCCGCGCGATCTGGCGCTCGCCTTCGGCCCGCGCCGGGTGGTCGGCCGGGAGCTGCTCGATCAGCCGGCGGATGCGGTTGCGCACCTGCAGCGCGAAGTGCGGGGTGACCGGACCGGCGAGGGCGCGGATGTCCTCCGCGGTTACCTCCGGCGCCCGGCCGAGTAGCTGTGGGTTCTCAGATTCGCTCATTCGCCACTGCCGATCTTCGCAAGCTCGGCCAGCTCGTTGACTTCCGCCTGCTGATCGACGCTGATCGCTTCCTCGTCGCCGATCACCCAGACGTGGTTGTAGAAGGCGCGGGTGGGGTCGGTGGTGTAGCCGGGCTTCACGTCGAGGAGGTAGCTGCGGAGGGCGGCCGGCAGCGTATCGGCGCCGTCGGTGAGGAGCAGCGGGCCCCAGGTGCCGGCGGCCGAGAGCGGCGCCGCCGCGGCTGCGTCGGCGGGAGAGTCGCTGCGGGCGAGGACGAAACCGTGGCCGGGGTCGTTGATGTTCCAGCCGAAGCTGCCGGCGCGGTAGCGGGCAAGGGCGATCGCGTTGGCGACCGGGTCGGCGCCGGCGACGCGCTTGACTCGCTTCGAGATCTTGGCGATTTCGCCGAGCACCTCCTTCGAGATCGCCGAGTTGGGGCCGAGCACGAAGACCGGCGTCTTCGGGTGTTCCTTCAAAACCGCGGCGGTCGGTGGCGACAGCTTCCCCGCTTCCGCGTAGAGGACCGGGTCGCCGGAGCGGGCGGCCCAGGCGGCGGCGGGCATCGCGAAGTCGGGCTGCGAGCTGGAGGCGATGACGATGTGCTCGGGGGGCCTGCCGGAGAGCCGTTCGCGCAGGGTCGCGATCTGGGCGGCGGTGCTGGCCGGGGCGCCGGAGTCGACGCGGCTCGTCTTGCCGGCGTCGCTCGGCAGGGAGACGGTGCCGATCGCGAACAGCGAGGCACCGCCGGTGTCCTTGCTGCCTTGCGGATCGAGCGCGGCCAGCGCTTCTTCGCTTGCTTCCGGAAGTTCGTCGGGGGTGGAGAAGAGGAGGGGAGCGCGGACCGGCGGCGCCATCAGGACCGAGGCCGCGATCGCGCCGGCCCAGTCTTCTTCGTTGACCAAGGTGACCGCGGCGGGTTGCTGGCTGGCGGCGGTCGAGGGGAAGACGGCGAGCGCGGCGCCGGCCGCGTTCGCGGCGGGGTCAGAGCCGCCGACGCGGGTGGTGTTGTCGGTGGCGAAGCCGGGATACCCAAGTTGTTCTGCGGTCTGCGAGGAGGGGGAATCGCCGGCGCTGCCGGAGGCGGCCGGAGCCGGAGCGGGGGTCGTCGAGCTCTTATCCTTGCCGCCGCTGCTGCCAACGATCGCGACGACGATGAAGACGAGCGCGAGGACAACTAGCCCTGCCAGGACCTTCGGCGTGGGCGACTTCGGCGCGCGTGGTTGCTTCGTTTTCGGCGGTGCCTCGAGCTTCGACTCCTTCGGCTTCGGCTCGGCCTTGAGTTCCTGCGTGTCGGGCTCCGACTTCGCTTGCGGCTGCTCGGCCGGTTTTGCTTCGGCCTTCGGCTCCTCCGCTGCAGTCGTCTCTTTCTCCTCCTCGTCGGGAGCGGGAACGTCCGCGTTGATAGGCCGCTTGGGGAGCACGGGTTCGAGAAACGTACCGAGCGGTTCGTCAAGAAGAGGTACAGTGGCGGGGACTGGCTGACTGACCAGTCAATCAGTCCCCCAGGACCCAGGCGCAGAGAGGAACGAGGATGGATTTCGCACTTACCGAGGAGCAGCAGGAGTTCAAAGAGCGGTACCGCAAGTTCGCCCGCGAGGTGATCCGGCCCGCCGCTCGCAAGCACGACGAAGAGGAGAGCATTCCCTGGGAGGTGATCAAAGAGGCGCGCAAGCAGGGCTTCGGCGGCCTCGAGTCGATCCAGCGCAACGCCGAAGACTCGCAGGGCCAGCTGCAGGTGATCTCGGCCGAAGAGTTCCACTGGGGCTGCGCCGGCTGTGCCCTCGCGATCAGCGGCTCCGGCCTCGCCGCCGCCGGCATCGCCTCCTCGGGCACGCCTGAGCAGATTGCCCGCTGGGTGCCGGAGTGCTTCGGCAGCGGCGAGGAGATCAAACTCGGCGCCTACGCCGTCACCGAGCCGCAGGCCGGCTCCGACGTCAAGAGCCTGAAGACGACCGCCAAGCGCGACGGCGACGAGTGGGTCCTCAACGGCACCAAGGTCTTCATCACCAACGGCGGCATCGCCGACGTCCACGTCGTCGTCGCCACCGTC
>DASSNA010000274.1:0-7205 GCA_035688445.1 Solirubrobacterales bacterium
GAGACCAAATACGTCGCGTCCTTCATCGGCTTCGCGCCGGCCCAGAACCCCCAGCTCTTGGCGGCGGTGATCGTCGACGAGCCGCAGGGGGAAATCTACGGCGGCTCGGTGGCGGCGCCGGCGTTTGGTCAGATCGCCGAATTCGCTTTGCCTTACCTCGGGGTGCCGCAGGAATGAGGGGCTCCCTTCCTAGAATCCCCCGCTGATGAGGTTGGACGAGCTTGTCGCGGTGCTGCCCGATTCCCGCCTCGTCGGGGATGCCGCCGCAGAGGTGGTCGATCTTGTCTACGACAGCCGCAAGGTCGAGCCGGGGTCACTTTTCTTCTGTGTAGTCGGGGATAAGGCCGACGGGCACGAGTTCGGGCCGCGGGCGGTCGAGGAAGGGGCGGCGGCACTGGTAGTCGAGCGGGAGCTGACCGAACTGGCGGTGCCGCAGGTGGTGGTCACCGACTCGCGGGCGGCGATGGCGCCGCTGGCGGCGCGGTTCTGGGATGACCCGACGGCGCGACTGCGGGTGGTCGGGGTGACCGGCACGAACGGGAAGACGACGACCGCCTTCCTGGTGCGGGAGATCCTCCAGGCGGCCGACTTCCGCTGCGGACTGCTGGGAACCGTGAAACAGGTGGTCGGCGGGGTGGAGAAGGAAGTGGTGCGGACGACGCCGGAGGCGATCGAGCTGCAGGGGACCTTCCGGCAGATGCTCGAGGGCGGCGACGAAGCCTGTGCGATGGAGGTCTCCTCGCACGCGCTCAGCCTGCACCGGGCCGACGCGATCCACTTCGAGGTCGCCCTGTTCACCAACCTGACCCAGGACCACCTCGACTTCCACGCCGACATGGAGGACTACTTCCTCGCCAAGCGCAAGCTCTTCGAGATGGGGCCGCACGTGGCGATCGTCAACGTCGACGACCCCTACGGGCGCCGCCTCGCCGAGGAATTCGAGTGCGTCACCTTCTCCGCCGAGGGCGCCGAGGCCGACTACAGCGCCCGCGACGTCGAGTTCGACGCGCGGGGGGCGAGCTTCAGCCTCGGCACGCTGCGGTTGCGCACGCTGCTGCCGGGCCATTTCAACGTCGCCAACGCGCTCGGCGCCTTCGCGGCGGCGGAGGCGATGGGGATCGGCGGCGACATCGCCGCCGCCGGCCTGGCGCGGGCGGCGCGGGTCCCGGGGCGGTTCGAGCCGGTCGATGAGGGGCAGGGGTTCGGGGTCCTGGTCGACTACGCGCATACCCCCGACTCGCTGGAGAACGTGCTGCGGGCGGCGCGCCGTCTCACCAAGGGCCGGCTGATCTCGGTCTTCGGTGCCGGTGGCGACCGTGACCGCGACAAGCGCCCGAAGATGGGACGGGCGGGGGCCGAGCTCTCCGACCTGGCCGTGGTCACCTCCGACAACCCCCGCTCGGAGGACCCGGAGGCGATCGTCGCCGCGGTGGCGGCAGGCGCGTCCGGCGCCGCAGGCGCCGGGGGGCTGGAGGTCGTCGTCGACCGCCGCGAGGCGATCGCGTTGGCGCTGGGCCGTGCCGAGCCCGGCGACACCGTGGTGATCGCCGGCAAGGGCCACGAGCAGGGCCAGGAATTCGAGAACGGCCGCAAGATCCCCTTCGACGACCGCGAGGTTGCCCGCGAGGAGATCCGCAAGCTCGGCAGCGCGGCATGAGGCTCTCGCCGGAGGAGATCGCCGCCGCCCTCGGCGCCGAGGTCTTGGCCGAGGGCTCGCAGGGGCCGCCGCGGCGGGCGACCATCGACTCGGCCGAGACCGGCCCCGGCGACCTCTTCTTCGGCCTGCGCGGCGAGCACCGCGACGGCGGCGAGTTCGCTCCGGCAGCAATCGAGGCCGGCGCCTGGGGCGTCGTCGTCAGTCGCGCCCACACCGACAAATTGTCTCCGCATACCGGAGACAATTTGCAGGTCGCCTGGGTTTTCGCCGTCGAGGACCAGCTGGCGGCGATGCAGGCACTGGCGCGCGCCTGGCGGCAGGCGCTCGGCGCCCGCGTCCTCGGCATCACCGGCTCGGTCGGCAAGACCTCGGTCAAGGACATTGCCAGGGCGCTGCTACCGGGCCGGGTCCACGCCAACCGCGAGAACCTCAACACCGAGATCGGGTTGCCGCTGACGATCCTCGAAGCGCCCGACGACTCGGAGACCCTGGTCCTGGAGATGGCGATGCGGGGCCGCGGCCAGATCGCCGAGCTGGCGGCGATCGCCGAGCCGGAGGTGGCGGTGATCACCAACGTCGGCCCGGTCCACGTCGAGCTGCTCGGCTCGGTCGAGGCGATCGCCGCGGCGAAGGCGGAGATCCTCGACGACCTACCACCCGGCGGCACCGCTGTCGCCCCGGTCGAGGCGGGCGAGCTCGAGCCGCACCTGGAGCGCGCCCCGCGTCAGCTGCGCTTCGGCCCCGGCGGCGACGTCGAGGCGGTCGAGGCGAAGGTCGACGACGGCGTCACCGAAGCGCTCATCCTCACCCCCGCCGGCGAGCAGGTCTTCCACTTCCCTTTCACCGAGGGCCACAACCTCACCAACGCGCTCGCCGCCGTTGCCGCCGGCGTCGCGCTCGGTGCCGACCTCGCCGGGATGGCCGACCGCGCTGCGAGCATAGGATTCTCCCGCTTCCGCGGGGAGCGGATGGAGCTCCCGGGCGAGATCGTCCTTGTGAACGACTGCTACAACGCCAACCCGGTGTCGATGCGCGCGGCGCTCGACCACCTCGCCAGCCTTGGCGCCCCCCGAACGGTCGCGGTGCTGGGCGAGATGGGGGAGCTCGGGCCGGGCGCACCCGACTACCACCGTGAGGTCGGCGGGCACGCCCGCGCCCACGGGATCGACCTGGTGATCGGCGTCGGCCTGCCGGCCCGCGACTACGACCCCGACGAGCTCGTCGCCGACCCTGGTGAGGCGGCGGAGCTGCTGGCGGCGCGGCTGGAGCCGGGCGACGCGGTCCTGGTCAAGGGCTCTCGCTCGGCCGGTCTCGAGGCGGTCGCCGAGCAGCTGGTGGAGCTGGTCTGATGGAGCGCGCCGATGGGTGAAGTCCTGATCGCGGGGATGGCGGCGATGCTGATCTGCATCTTCCTCGGTCCCCGCTTCATCGAGTTCCTGCGCCTGCGCGAGTTCGGTCAGCACATCCGCGAGGACGGGCCGCAGGAGCACCACGCCAAGGCCGGCACGCCGACGATGGGCGGGCTGATCCTCTTCGCCTCGATCTGCGTCCCCTTCCTCGTCCTCTCCGAGCGCGACGCCCAGAGCCTCGCCGTCTTCGGGGTGGCGATCGGCTGCGCCGCCCTCGGCTTCGCCGACGACTACATCAAGATCGTCAAACGCCGCTCGCTGGGGCTGGCGGGGCGCTGGAAGCTGCTCGGCCAGCTGATCCTCGCCTTCGGCCTCTGGTGGGTCGCCCGCCACGACGTCGGCCTCGAACCGACGCTCTACTTCCGCATCGGCGACGCCAGCATCCACCTCGGCCCGGTCCTCTACTTCGTTCTCGTCTTCCTCGTCATCGCCGGTACGTCTAATGGGGTCAACCTCACTGACGGCCTTGACGGCCTCGCCGCCGGCTCCTGCGCGATCGTCCTCCTCGCCTACACCGCGATCAGCTTCGTCAGCGGCGAGCAGCAGGACCTGGCGCTGCTCTCGGCCTGCCTGGTTGGCGCCTGCATCGGCTTCCTCTGGTTCAACGCCTTCCCCGCCTCGATCTTCATGGGCGACACCGGCTCGCTCGGCCTCGGCGGCGCGATCGGGGCGCTGGCGGTGATGACCCAGACCGAGGTGCTGCTAATCATCATCGGCGGCATCTTCGTGATCGAGGCGCTCTCGGTCCTGCTCCAGGTCTTCGCCTTCAAGACCTTCCGCCGCCGCGTCCTCCTGATGGCGCCGCTACACCATCACTTCGAGATGATGGCCTGGTCGGAGACGAAGATCATGCTCCGCTTCTGGATCATCGCCGCCGTCTGCTCGGGAATCGGCTTCACCCTGTACCAGCAGTCGATTGGCTGAGTCTCGGGAGAACCTGGGCGCGCGGCTAGTCCTGCTCGTAGGCCCCGGGCTGCCAAAGCGGCTCGGCGCCGGCATTTGCCTCGCGGCTGAGCAGGAAGAAGAGGTCGGAGAGCCGGTTGAGGTAGCGCACGACCTCGGGATTCGCGTCCTCGACCTGTAGCGACAGGCGCTCGGCGCGGCGGCAGACGGTGCGGCAGACGTGGAGGTGGGCGGCGAGGAGGGATCCGCCCGGGATCGTGAACGAGCGCAGCGGTTCGAGGTTCTCGTTGATTTCGTCGCAGGCTTTCTCCAGCCACTCGACGTACTGGGGAGTGAGCCGGAGGCGACTCCGCTCCTCGTCGGACGGCGGCACCGAGAGGTCGGCGCCGAGGTCGAAAAGCTCGTTCTGAATCCTCTGCAGCCAGCCCGCCCTCTCCTCTGGGACCTCGCAGCTTGCAATGGCAAGACCGACGAAGGCGTTCAGCTCGTCGACGGCGCCGTAGGCCTCGATCCTCGGATGCGTCTTCGGTACCCGGCTCATGTCGCCGAGATGGGTCTCGCCGCGGTCGCCGTGCCTGGTGTAGATGCGGGTGAGGTTGACGGGCATGAAGAGCGGCTCCAGTTGGCTCTTGAAGTGGCGGAAACCGGCTTGGAGAGCCATGCTACAAGGTCCATTCTCGCCTGCCCAAGCACTGTGTGATCGATTCCCCTGGGATCGGTCTCTGCTGGGCGGGATCATGGAGGTGTGCCAGAGGTCGAGGTCAGCGCAGGGCCGATCGAATACGGGGACAGCGGCGGCGAGGGCAGGCCGCTGATCTTCATCGGTGGGCTGCCGCACGACGAGCGACTCTGGGACGGGGTAGTCGCCGAGCTCAGCTCGCGGTTCCGCTGCCTGACGCCGGTGCTGCCGCTCGGCGCTCAGCGCAAAGCGCTGCACCCGGACGCCGACCTCTCGCTGGTGGGGCTCTCGCGGATCGTCACCGAGTTCCTTGAGCGGCTCGACCTCGAGGACGCGGTCGTCTGCTTCAACGACTGGGGCGGCGCCCAGACGATGGTCTCGCACGGGGGCGTCGACCGGGTGGGCGCCCTGGTGCTGATCTCCTGCGAGACCGCCGACAACTACCCGCCGGGAGTCGCCGGCCGCATCGCCGCGCTCTCGGGCTGGATGCCGGGCGGCTTCGGGGTGATGCGGTTCGCTCTTTCCTCGCCGACTCTGCGCCAGCTGCCCTTCACCTATGGGCGGATGAGCAAGCGCGGCGTCTCCGACGAGTTGATGCACCGCTGGCTGCAGCCGCTGAAGCGGCCCGAGATCCGCCGCGACACCCGCAGGTACGTTCGCGACGTTCGCCGCGGAAGGCGCGAGATTCAGGCCGCCACGGCCGCGCTCCCCTCGTTTGAGCGGCCCGTACTGGTGGTCTGGGACGCCGAGGGGACGATGATGCCCAACGCCGAGGGGCGCCGCCTCGCTGCCTCCTTCCCGAACTCCAAGTACGTCGAGTTGCCCGACTGCTACACCCTGATCCCGCTCGACCAGCCCCAGGCGCTGGCGCGCGAGATCGCCCAGTTCGCCGGTTGAGCTAAGCGGGTGGTTCGCGGACGTCGACCAGGTCTTCGACGATCTTGAAGTCCTTGTAGTTCCTGGTTAACAGCGTGGCTTCGTGCACGAGCGCAGTTGCGGCAATCGCCAGATCAGCCGTTCTTCTCCGGTGCTTACCGCCGCGATTGCTCACCGCGGCTTGCAGCTGTCCGAGCGCCCTGGCGACTTTCTCGTCCACCGGAAGGGTGTCGAAGCCGGTCTCCACGCGACCAAGAAGGGTCATCCGGTAGGCCCGCGTATCCGGGTCGGGGGCCGTGAGGACCCCGAAGTAGAGCTCGGTGAGGGAAATCGTGCTGATCGCCGCCTCGATCTTGGGCGGTAAGGGCTGCCGGGCGATCAGCACCGACGTGTCGAGGATCGCCTTCATTCTTCGGCTTCTGCCCAGACGTCGCGCAGTTCGATGTCGAACTCTCGGATGTCACTTGCCAGTTTGTCGTCGATGGGCAGCTTCCAGAGGTCTTGCAGGCTCTCGCTCGGGACCCATTGTCGGCTTCCACCGAGCGGCCGGAGTTCGGCGACCGGCCGTCCCGAAACCGTGATCGTGAAGACCTCGCCCGCCTCGGCTCGGCGGAGGATCTCCCCGATCTGGTTGCGCAGCTCTTTCTGCGGGATCTTGGGCATGGGTCGGAGGGTAGCAATAGTGCTACCTAGAACGGGAGAGGGGTATTTGGGCTTGTCGAGAAGTTGTGGCATGTGTCCCTAAGGGTTCAGGCCAAGGAAATTCGCCCCCCCCTGCCGCGGGGGCCGTTCCTCGTGGTCGGGCTGGCGCGCTCGGGGCAGGCGGCGGCGCGGCTGCTGGCGGCGCGGGGGGAGCGGGTGCGGGCGGTCGATTCCGGTCATCCCGAGGGGGCGGCAGGATTGGCGGAGGTCGGCGTCGAAGTCTTTCTGGATACGGATGGAGTGGCACAGCTCGAGGGGACGCGGACCGTCGTCAAGAGCCCGGGAGTTCCCCGGGAGGCGCCGGTGATCGCAACCGCCCTGGAGCGGGGCATCGAGGTGATGGGGGAGATGGAGCTCGCCTGGCGGGCACTGCCGAACCGCTTCCTCGCCGTCACCGGCACCAACGGCAAGACGACCACGGTTGAGCTGATCGGTCACCTCTACCGCACCGCCGGCGAGCCGGTCGCGGTCGCGGGCAATGTCGGCACCGCACTCTCGGAGCTGGTCAGCGAGGTCGAGCCCGACGCCACTGTCATCTGCGAGTGCTCCAGCTTCCAGCTCGAGGACTCGGTCGCCTTCGCGCCCGAGTGCGCGGTCTTCCTCAACCTCGCCCCCGACCACCTCGACCGCCACCGCGACCTCGAGTCCTACCTGGCGGCGAAGCTGCGGATCTTCGCCAACCAGGGCAACGACGACCTCGCCGTCTACAACGCCGACGACCCCTTCGCCGCCGGGGCCGACCTCGGCGGCTGCGCCCGCCGCGTCGCCTTCTGCCGCGGCGCCGCCCCCGATTGCGAGGTGGCCTTTGCCGAGGGGACGATCTTCTACGACGGTCAGCCGCTGCTGGCGGTCTCCGAGCTCGGCCTCTTCGGCGAGCACAACGTTGCCAACGCGATGGCCGCCGCTGCGGCCGCGCTCTCGATGGGGATCGACCGCGAGGCGGTGCGCGAGGGGCTGCGCAGCTTCGCCGGCGTGCCCC
>DASSNA010000283.1:0-10121 GCA_035688445.1 Solirubrobacterales bacterium
TGATCCCGTCGCGGAGATTGCCCTCGCCCAGCTTCGATTTCTCCAGGTCGTTGAGCCAGATCGCGCAGGGGACCGCTCCCTCGCTGTCGCGCAGCTCGAAGTAGGCCTGCACCTTGCTGCGGCCGACCCCGGTCACCTCGCCGATCAGCTGCACCCGCGCCCGCTTACGCATCTCCTCCTGCAGCTTGCGCGCATAGCGACCAACCGCAAACGGCCCGGGGAGGGTCGATGAAGTCGAAGTCTGGTGTTGGTCCGGGTGGCGCACGTGGCCAAGCAGATCAAGGACGCAGGGAGCGCCGTGTGCTCTGCACACAAGCGACTGAGGACGCCGAGATGCGCCGTGCCACGTGCGTCACCCGGTTTTTTTCCACCGTTTGGCCCAAGCCTTCAGCTCGCTCAGCGCCGGGTCGAGCTCGCGCCCGGACACGGTCAGCGAGTAGGTGACCCGCACCGGCGTCGCCGCCTCGACCTGCCGCTCGACCAGCCCCTCTTCCTCCAGCTCGCGCAGGCGCTGGGAGAGCAGCCGGTCGGAGAGGCCGGGGACCGCCTTGCCGAGCTCGGCGTAGCGCATCGGGCGCTCGATCAGAGCGCAAACGATCGCGCCCGTCCAGCGCTTGCCGATCAACTCGATCGCCCGGTGGAAGTGCGGGCAAATCGCCGCCGGCGTCCCTGCGTGGGCCGCCGGAGCGCCCTCCTGGACCTGCGTCGAGCCTCCCGGTTCCATCTCTTCGAGCTTACTGAACGTAAGTGACGGGCCTTGAGGCTCAGGCCGTACAGGCTCCGGTCCCAACTTCTTCGGCGGTGTGCTGGAGGGCTTCGCGCACCTGCTCGGCGGGGATCGCGAAGCCGCCCTTCGGCCCGCTGGTGGTCGCGGCGAAGACGGTGCCGATGACGTGACCGGCGCCGTCGACCAGCGGCCCGCCGGAGTTGCCGCTGCGGACCTCGCCGCTGAGCGCGGTGATCGTCCGTTCGACTGGGCCGTTGCCGTAGGAGTCCTCGCTGATCGTGGTGCGGGTTTCGCCGATCCGCGCCGGCGAGAGCGCGTAGGGCCCGTTTTCGGGATAGCCGAGCACGGCGGCGTCCTCACCCTCGTGCCGCTCGTTGCTGATCGACAGCGCCGGCAGCGCCGCCCCCACCCGCAGCAGCGCCAGGTCGAGGCGCGGTTCGTAATAGACGGGGGTGGCGTCGAGCTGGGCGCCGCTCTGGGTAGTGACGGTGGTGTCGTCGGAGCCGGCGACGACGTGCGCGTTGGTGACGATGATTTCCGGCGCCACCGCCCAACCCGAGCCCTCGATCCCGAGGCCGCAGGCGGTGCTGAGGACGCGCACGACGGAGTCGCCGGCGTGCAGCACGTCGGCGTCGGAGGCGATCGCCGAGTCGGGCGGCGCCACCGGGGCGGCCGGCCCCAGCACCGTCGGCGCCGGGTCGACGCGGTCGAGCGCGTTCAGCAGCGGCCCGGTCGGCGGCAGCACGTCGTTGAGGCTGCGCAGGATCACCGACTGCTGGATGTCGGCGCGCAGCCGCGCAGTCGAGGGGGCGTGCAGGAGCACCGCGCCGAAGACCCAGACGAGGCCGAGTGCGACCGAGGCGATCAACGCCGCGCCGCCCGCGCCGTCGACCTGCTGCAGGAACGGCTTGCGCACGAGTCGCTCCCGCAGTCCCAGCGCGAAGCTCTCCAGGGCCACCGCCGTCAGCGCCCCCGCCAGCAGCGCACCCAGCGCCCCACAAAGCGGCGCGTAGGGCGAATCGGCCCCCTTGTTCAGCAGCAGCGGCCCGATCCGGCTGCCGACGAATGCGCCGGCGGCGAAGCCGACCAGGGTGAGAGCGCCGACGATCAGGCCCTGCCGGTAGCCCCAAAGGGCGAGCGCGAAAGTGAAGGCGAGAATTGCCCAATCCAGCACAGTCACCCCTGAATAGAAGCATGCCGGGAGAGCCTCCTTTACCTTTCGGCCGTGAGTACTTTGCCATCCGAGGGGGAGCGCAGGCGGCGCCTCCTCACTCGAACCCTGCCGCTGGCGGCGGTGGCGCTGGTCGCTTTCATCGTAGGCATCACCGCCGGCTCCTCCGGATCACCGGAGAAGGACGCGGCGAAGCACTTCGCCAATGCCTGGGCCGCGAAGGACTTCAAGGCGATGTACGAAGAACTGAACGACGCCTCGCGGGCGCGGGTGGCGCGCAAGGAATTCGAAGCCGCCTACCGCGAAGCCGAAGAGACGGCGACGGTCCGCGGCGTCGATGCGGGCTCGGCCGGCAACCCCAAGTCGAGCGGCGACGTCAAGCTTGTCCCGGTCGACATGAAGGTCACCACCGTCGACTTCGGCGAAATCGAAGGCGAACTGGAAGTGCCCTACGCCGATGGCGGCATCGAATGGGGCCAGAGCCTCACCTTCCCGGGCCTGCGTAAGGGCGAGGAACTGGCTGCCGACGTGGAACTGGCCGAACGGGCACCGATCCTCGCCCGCGACGGGACGCCGCTGGCCGAAGGCCCCGCGCAAGAACGCGAACACCCGATCGGCAGCGCCGCGATCGACGTCACCGGCGAAGTCGGTGAAGCCTCCGAAGAAGAACTGATGAAGCTCGCCCGCCACGGCTTCTCGCCGGAAACGCCGGTCGGGATCAGCGGCCTCGAGCGAGCCTTCAACACCCGCCTCGCCGGCAAGCCCGGCGGCTCGCTGCTGGCGGTCTCCGAAGATGGCTCCTCGGTCCGCACCCTCGCCAAGTCGAAGCCGAAGCCGGGGGCGCCGGTGAAGACGACGATCGACCCAAGCCTGCAGGAAACGGCGGTCTCGGCCCTGGCCGGCCGCGCCGGCGGTGTCGCGGTTCTGGACGCCAAGACCGGCGACGTCCGCGCCCTCGCCGGGCAGGCCTTCTCCGCCCCCCAGCCCCCCGGCTCGACCTTCAAGATCATCACCACCACCGCCGCCCTGGAGGCGGGCAAGGTCAGCCTCGACGACGAATTCGAAATCACCAACGGGGTCAACGTCGGTGGTCGCTTCCTCAACAACGCCAACGGGGAGTACTGCGGCGGCACCTTCCGCCAGGCCTTCGCCGAGTCCTGCAACGCGGTCTTCGCCCCGCTCGGGCCGGCGGTCGGTAACGACAAGCTGGTCGAAACGGCAGAACGGTTCGGCTTCAACTCGCCGCCGCAGCTCTACGCGCCGCAGATCATCCACGAAGTCGAACCCGAGGAATCGTCGATCCCGACTGAAATCGGCGAAGAAATCGACCTCGGGGTCTCAGCGATCGGCCAGGGCGAAGTGCTGGCGACGCCGCTGGAGATGGCCAGCGTGGCGCAGACCGTCGGCAACGACGGCGTCCGCGAACCGACCTCGATCGTCCTCAACAAGAAGCTGCGGCCGCAGGCCGAACCAGTGCGGGTGATGTCGAAGAAGGTCGCTGACGAACTGACCGAACTGATGATCGGCGTCGTCACCGAAGGAACCGGCACCGCCGGCGCCATCCCCCAGGCCCAGGTCGCCGGCAAGACCGGCACCGCCGAGCTCGGGCCGAAGCCGGGCGAAGAGGAATCGGAAAACCCGGTCCAGATTAAGGACGCTTGGTTCTCCGCCTTCGCCCCCGCCGAAAAGGCGAGGCTGGCGGTCGGGGTGCTGCTGATCGAAGCCGAAGCGGCGGGGGGCGAAGTCGCGGCGCCGATCGCCTCAGAAGTGCTCTCAGCCGGCATTGGGTAGGGGTTCGGGGGGACCCTCCGTCGCAAATGTGGGAGGCTCCTACGGGTCCCCCCGAACCCCTACTTAGAGGTCTAGGGTAACTTCGCCGCGTTCGCCTTCGGGCGTCGCGATGAGGAGGGTTAAGGGGCGGTTCTCTGAGGCTTCTTCGGGAAGGAGGAATACCGCCACCGCACCCTCGATCGGGCCTTGCTGGGCGGGCGAGTCAAGGACCGGGATCTGTTCTTCGGGTTCGACTTCTCCGGTGTCGGGCAGGCCGAAGATGCTTTCGTTCGCGATCCTGCCGTACTCGTTGCCGTCGGCGTCTTCGATCGTCAGCTGCGAGGGCAGCTTCTGCGGTTCGTCGCTTTCGTTCTGGATTTCGAAGAAGATGCCGAAGTAGCTTTCGCCTTTGCCCGCCGGCTGCGCGCCTTCGAGGTAGGCCGCGTCCTCGGTGTCGTTGGGGTTGAGGTAGCGCGAGAAGGTGACGATGTACTTCAGTTCGCCGAGTTGCAGGGACTCACCCTCGACGGCCTCCTTGGAGTCGTTCGACCAGCCGCAGGCCGAGAGGGTCACGGCAAGCGCGACCAGCGTCAAGCAGGCGAGGATTAGCGGCAGAACTCGGCGGTGCGGGGACATCGGCGCGGGAGTCTATATCGCTCTAGGGGATGCCCGTCGCGAACCGGTTGCCGCCGGCGACGGCGAGGCGCTCGGCGGCGGGACGGTCGGACTCGAGCAGGTCGCGGAGGCGGCGCAGCGCCTCTCGCCAGCTGCGCTGCTGCCAGACCGAGCCGGCGCTGAGCAGCTCCAGCGCGCGGTCACCGCGGGGCGGCTCAGTCCAGTGAGAAAGGCGGACGGCGGTGAGCGAACCCGGCGCCTCCTTCAGCTCCCAGACCGTGTGGTTGGGGATGCGGTTGGTGCGGCCACCCTCGCCCGCCTCGACTATCCGGAACGGCTCCTCGAGCGCGACGATCGTGGTGTCCATCCAGACCTTGCGCAGCGGCGCCTGGACGCGGAACCGCGCCCCCGCCCCCACCCCGGCCGCGTCGATCCGGGTGAGGTGGAAGTCGGTGAGGAAGTGGTCGGTGAAGGAGGGCCGGAGCGCGAGGTCGGTCAGCGCCGCGAAGACCTGCTCGCGCGGGAGGTCGATTTCGATTTCGGCGCTGATCGGACCCATCGGCGGCGGGGATTCTAGATGCCTGCGGCGGCGCGACCGGATTACTTAATTTGAGTGACGGGGTACAGGGTGGGAGTTAGTATCGAACGCAGCCAGTCCAGGAAGGAGTTGAGCCCCATCTTCAACAGTGCCGGCACCAGCCCAGCCGGCGAGTCATTTGCCAGCGGTTCGATGCCCGGAGAGGGCACGTACTTCTGCCTCGTCTGCGGGACTCAGGTCTCCCTGCGCGAGACCGACGAGCTGCCGCAATGCTCCAACTGCGGGACCACGCGCTTCTGCCGCGACTCGATCTTTTCCTCGCTGCAGGAGCACGGCAGCCCCACCGTCGAATTCGCCCTCACCGCTGAGCGCGAGCCGCCGGGATGGCTGGACGAAGCCCGCGAGCAACTGACCGAGTCCGGCTACCACCTGGCGATGCGCGAGCGTGGCGAGGTCCAGACCTTCACCCTCAATGTCGACTGGACCCATATCGGCCGCTGCAGCACCCACGAGATCTGCCTCGACGACCCCAGCGTCTCCCGCCGCCACGCGATCATCGCCGCCTCGCCCGGCTGCCCACCGCGCATTCTCGACGACCGCAGCCTCAACGGCGTCCTGGTCAACGGCCGCAAAGCCGACGTCGCCGAACTGGAGGACGGCGACGAGCTAACCATCGGCCGCTACCGCCTCTACCTCCTGCACGTCTAGCGCGAGACCGTCTCAACCCGCGATATACGCGGGTTCTCACGGTTTCGGGACCTCGACATCTCACCGAGTCTGTCTTTGACCCCGTATTTGGGCGTCAAAGACGGACTCGCAGAGCAAGTTCCAGCCGCCCCCGCTCCTACGATGCGCCTGGTGAATCCCGCACCGGACGATCCCTCGCGCCCCGACGAGCCCTCGATCTCAGCGGCCGCAGACCGCGCCCGCGCCCAGCTCCATGAGGAGATCGAACGCGTCCGCCGCGGCGTCGAGCAAATGCTCGATGAGCAAAATGCCCCCCTCAACAGCGACCTCCGCCGCGAGCTCGACACGATGCAGGAGGACGTCCGCCGCTACGTCAAGGCCCGCATCCGCAAGTCCCAAAAGCGCACCGACCGCTCTATCCGCCGCCTAGAGGACCGCACCGACACCCTCGAGAAACGCCTAGACGACCTAGCCGCCGAACGCCGCCTAGCCGAATACCGCATCCACTCCGACACCGAGCAAATGCTCGACGGGTTGCTACAGGAGGTAAGGACGATCGCGGACCGGCTGGAGGGGAAAAACTAGCTATTTGCAACTGAACTCCGCCACCCGGTCGTTCAGCGTGTCTGCCGCGAAGACGTGGCCTTTGGAGTCGACGGCGACGCCGCGGGGTTCGGAGAGCTGACCGTCGTTGGGACCCGGGGTGCCGATCTGGCTCAGGTAGGCGCCTTTGGCGCTAAAGCGCTGCAGACGGTTGTTGCCCTTGTCGGCGACCCAGACCTTGCCTTCGGAGTCGACGGCGATGCTTTCGGGGGAGCTGAACTGGCCGTTGCCCGAGCCTGCGCTGCCAACTTTGCGGACGAATTCGGCGGATGAGTTGAATTCCTGGTAGCGGTTGTTGCCGGTATCGGCGACTAGGATGTTGCCTTCGGAGTCGACGTCGATGCCCCGGGGGCTACTGAATTGGCCGTTGCCAGTCCCTTCGCTACCGAACTGGCTGAGGTAGGTCCCTTCGGAGCTGAACTTCTCGACCCGGTTGTGTTCGGGGTCGGTGACGTAGACGTTGCCGGAGCCATCGACGGCGAGGCCCCGGGGTCCGTTGAGACCGAACTGGCCGTTGCCCGATCCGTTGCTGCCGAACTTGCGGATGAAGACGCCTTCTGAGCTGAACTCCTGCACGCGGTAGTTGCCGGGGTCGGTGACGTAGACATGGCCGGAGCCATCGACGGCGAGGTCGGCCGGGCCGGGATACCCGCTGAAGGCGTTTTTGTTGAATAGCCCGTCACCGCCCCCCGCGGAACCGAACTGGCGGACGAATTCGCCGCTTGCGTTGAACTCCTGGACTCGGAAGTGGTTGCTGTCGGCGACCCAGACGTTGCCTTTGGAGTCGGTGGTGACGCCATAGGGTCCGGAGAGACGGCCGGCGCCGGAGCTCTCGCCGCCGAACTTCCTAAGGAAGGTGCCAGTGCATTCTTCTGCGAGGGCCGGAGCCGCCAGACTTGCCAGCAAAAAGCTGGCGATAGCCAGTCATAGCAAAACACCACCGGGCCTCTTCGCTGCACTCCTCATGACGCCTCCCTTTAGGAACTTCTTGATGCCTCCGGCGAGACGCTACGAGGCGGAGACAGGAAAGGCATCCCCAAAACTAAGTTTTTCTCAAAAATATCTGAGTATCTAAATCACTCGGTCGAGATGCTCGGGTCCGCCTGAACCTTCAGCGGGACGATCATTAGGAAGTTGCTGGTGGCGTCGGCGGCTAGGTCGAGCATGCGGACGGCCTCTTCGGACTGGTCGGTGGCTTTTAGCTCCTCGGCGTAGCCGGTTAGGAGGTCGTCGATGTCTAGGAGGGCCTCGGCGTCTAGGTCTTTGAGTTCGACTTTGGCGCCTTTGCCTAGGCGGCTCTTGATCGCGGCGCGGTCGATGCCGAAGGCGTTGTGGCGGACATAGACGCGGCCGCCGGTCATGCCGGCGCAGGCCCAGGGGCCGATGTCGCCGAGGACGATGGCGCGCCCCGAGGTCATGTACTCGAAGGCGAAGCCCTTGGCGTTGGCGCGGTCGACGAGGCAGCCGCGGCTGTCGTCGATCGGGCCCTCGGGCTCGCCGCCCAGCACCACATCGGCGCCGGAGAGGCGGATGCAGAAGCGCGAGTCGGCCGAGCCCTGGACGTAGAGCTTGCCGCGCTGGGCGCCGTAGGCGAAGGACTTGCCGACCGAGCCGTTAAGGCGCTTGCCCTTCGCGCCCTTGCCCTTGAGAATCGAGATCGTCCCGCCCAGCATCGTCTTGCCGACGCCATCCTGGGCGCCGCCCTCGACCCGGATCGAGACGCCGTAGGCGTTGAAGGCGCCGAGCCCCTGGCCGGCGACCGAGCCGCCGTTGAACTCCAGGCTCGCCAGCACCTCGTCGTTTGACTCCGGGCCGTCGTCGAAGATCCGCGAGCGGGCGATCGCCCCCGCCAGCTCGGTCCCGAGCACGCGGTCGTTGGCGTCGGTCGCGCGCGGGAACTGACTGCGGACGGTGCCGCCCGAGCAGACTTCCGGCGCCAGCGCCGCGATCTGGCTCGAGGCCTGCTTCGCCTCCATCCGGATCGGCCGCGCCATCACCAGGCCGGCTTCGGCCCGCGCCTCGGCCTCCTCGGCTACCGGCAGGTCGATCGGTTCGAGGTCGAGGAGCTCCTCCAGCGGCGTAATCAGCGGCGCCAGGTCGAGCTCGTCCTTGTGGCCGATCTGCTCCAACAGGTCGTAGCGGCCAACCAGGTCCTGGGCGCGTTCGTAGCCGAGCGAGGCGACCACCTGCTTGACCTCCTCCCCCATCGAGGAGAAGAAGCGGGCGCAGCTCTCGGCGGCGCTGTCGACCTCCTGGGGGGTGAACTTCTTGAGGCCGTGGGCGTCGGCTTCCTCGGTGGTCTCGATCTGCGTGGCGATGCCGACGTGGCAGGTGTCGAGCTGGCAGCCGCGGCAGATCGTGCAGCCGAGGCTGACCATCGCCAGGGTGCCGAAGCCGACCCGGTTCGCGCCGAGGCAGTGCAGCTTGACGATGTCGTGGCCGGTCCGGTAGCCGCCATCGGCCCAGATCTCGACCCGGTTGCGCAGGCCCGCCTCCATCAGCGCCCGGTGGACGGCGCGGGTGCCGATGTCGCTCGGCAGGCCGACGTGGCGCAGCGCGTGCTGGCGCGCCGCACCGGTCCCGCCCTCGAAGCCGGAGAGGGTGATGATGTCGGCGCCCGCCTTGGCGATCCCGAGCCCGATCGTGCCGATGTTCGGCACCACCGGCACCTTGACCGAGACCCGCACGTCCGGGTTCACGGTCTTCAGCTCGTCGATCAGCTCGGCCAGGTCCTCGATCGAGTAGAGGTCGTGGTTGTTGGAGGGCGAGATCAGGTCGGTGCCGGGGGAAGCGTTACGCGCAGCGGCGACCTTCTCCGAGACCTTCTTGCCGGGCAGGTGGCCGCCCTCGCCGGGCTTGGCGCCCTGGCCGATCTTGATCTCGGCGACGTAGGAGCTGTTCAGCATCTCCGCCGAGACACCGAAGCGCCCCGAGGCGACCTGCTGGCCACGCCACTTGCGGTAGCGCCCGTACATGTCGCGGATCTCGCCGCCCTCGCCGTTGACACAGAGGATGTTGGTCGCCTTCGCCGCCTCCGCGTAGGCGCGGAAGGCCGGCTCGGACTGCGAGCCGAAGCTCATCGAGGAGATCACGATCGGGTAGTCGTGGTGGCCGACCCCGGCGTCGACGTCGGCCGGGTCGACCGCCGGGCGGTCGCCCTTCAGGCCCATGATGTGGCGCATCGAGATCGGGTTCTGCTTCTCCAGATCCCGCACTTTCTCCGAGTACTCCTCGTAGGTGCCGCTGCCGTTCGCGGTCGCGATCGCCGCCTTGTAGACCTTCGGGTAGAAGCGAAACGTCTTCGCCGGTTTCGCCGCCGCTTCGTCGCCGGAGAGCGCGTGGGCGCGGGCGTTGGTGTCCTCGTCGAGGTCGGCGAAGCCAGTCCCGGCCTTCTCGGAAGCCGCGTAGTGCTCGGTCTGGAAGATCTCCGCCAGCTCCGGTTTGATCCCGATCGAGCTGAACTGGCGGGCGTAGCCGCGCACCTCGTGGATGCCGATCGTCGAGATCACTTTCTCGATCCCTTTGCGCAGCGCCGCGCAGAGGTTGGAGACGTCGGACTCGTAGTCCTCGACGCAGATCACCTCGACCATCGTGTACGGGCAGACGCCGTTGGCGCCGAGCCCGAGCGCCAGCATCGTGTCGTGAACGTTGCGGATCGCCGCCGAGCGCAGGACGATGCTGCAGCGCCGGCGCAGGTTCTCTTCGCCGCGTTCGACCTTGAACTGCTTCAGCGCCTGGTCGACCGCCGAGGTCGCCAGGTGCGGGTCGAGGTAGCGGCGGTCGGCCTCGTAGACGGTGCGGTCGGTGAGGACCAGCAGCTCGCAGCCGTTGCGGACCTTCTTCACCGCCTCCTGCTTGATCCGCTCGATCGCGCCGCGGGTCGTCTCCGACTCGAGCAGGGAGATGTCGACGGCGGCGGCGCGGCCACGGAACTCCTCCCAGAGATCCTCGAGCAGGTAGGTGTCGTGCTCGCGGGCGATCTGCCGGTAGGTCTTGTCGGAGAGCGGCGC